>JAADYV010000234.1 GCA_010092855.1 Chloroflexota bacterium
CCCGTACTGGTGTCGGTGTCCGACGTAGCCGCCAGCGCAGTGGAGGATGTGCCCGAACAACCGACGTTGCTCGCGCGCAAGCTCTCCATTGGCGACTTCGTAGTGACGGTCGAAATGCCGCCGCCGCGCTCGTTCACGGCACAGAAAGTTATCGCTTCGGCGGAACTGCTGCGCGAAGCGGGCGTGGATTTCATCAACGTGTCGGACAGCCCGATGGCGCGGATGCGCATGAGTCCCTGGGCGGTCTCGTACCTGATCCAGCACCACGTTGGGCTGGAGACTGTGCTGCACTTCCCTACGCGCGGGCGAAACCTGCTGCGGATTCAGGGCGATCTGCTGGCCGCCCATGCCCTGGATGTACGCAATGTTTTCGTGGTGATGGGCGATCCGACGCGCATTGGCGATTACCCGGATTCGTTCGACACACACGACATCGTTCCCACCAGCCTGATCAAGCTGATCAAGTACAAACTAAACGCTGGCATGGACGAGGCGGGCAATTCCATCGGCCAGCCGACCTCGTTTTTGGTAGGTTGTGCGCTTAACGTCAACGCGCGGGATGTCGACCGCGAGATTCGCCTGCTGCGCAAGAAACTGGATGCCGGGGCGGATTTCGCGCTGACACAGCCTGTGTTTGATGTGGATGTACTGGATCGGTTCCTGGAGACATATGCAGCGCAGCATGGCCCGCTGGAAATTCCGGTCCTGGCCGGAATCCTGCCGCTGTATGGGACTCGGCACGCGCGCTTCTTGCATAATGAAGTGCCCGGCATCGACATCCCAGACGTGATCCAGGTGCGCATGGCGGACGCGGGTGACGATGCCCAAAACGAGGGCGTGCGTATCGGGCAGGAACTGCTGCTGCGCATCCGCGAGCTGGCCCAGGGCGCGTATATCATGCCTGCCTTCGGACGTTATGACCTGGTGGCGGGTGTGGGCGATGCCCTGGAGCGAACCCCCTCCTCCAGCGTCTGATCGCATTTTTGCGAGCAACTAGCTCGGTTTAGCAGGCTGGATCGGGAGAAAAACCCGGTCTGGTCTTTTTGCTCCTTGTACCATCTCCCGCACCTCCATATAATCAAGCTCATGATTAGACTAGTTGCATCCGGGACGGGATGGATATGACACAAGGTGCCCAAATCCACGTTTTAGCGGATATTCAGTTGTCTGCGGTGGTGGTATATCGTGAAAACTTATCGAAAGATTCCCAATTAAAACTCACACTGGTGCATGATCACGACGCGGCGCGCGAGGTACTGGCCGACTCGAAAAAACGCACCGATGTGTTCGTGGTCGACAACAGCCTCGGTGATGTGTACGAACTGGTGAGCGAACTGCGTCAGACTTACCCGCGCCTGTTGATCCTGATGGTCGACGAGGAAGCGGACTTCGGGATGCCAGGCCACGCGGACGAAGTGTCCGTCGAGCCGTTTAAGGACGACGATCTACTGAAGCGCATCAAGCGTCTGACAGAAGAGCGCAGCCTGCAAACACTGCGCGCTGATGCGCTGCCACCCGTGCGTCAGTTTGCCAAGTCGCTGCGGCGCGCCGGGCCAGGCCAATCACGGCAGCAGGCCGCTGTCGAAGCGATCAAAGAGCTAGGCTATGACTACGTGGCGTTTTACAGCGTGATGCCCACCACGCCGCCCGAACTCTCGATGAATGCGCAGGTGGGGCCGCACGCAGTAACGGCGATTGCTCCCCAGAAGCAAGACTACCAGGCGTCGCTGGTCGGCTGGGTAGCCCAAAACGGCCAGAGCCGGATCGTGGGCCCCGATGACGAGCCCAATCACCCCTTTGTCAAGCAAGGGCGATTTGGGGCCGGGGCGTGTGTGCCGGTGGGCACGACGCTGCGCTTCGGAGTGCTGCTGGCGTGTCGCGAACAGCCCAATGCCATCACCGAGCAGAACGTGTTGATGCTGGAACTGGTCAGCGCGCAGTTGGCCAGCGCGATGGCCAAGCAAGCTCGCTCCTAAGGGGGAAGTGGCATGGTTCCTGCCATCCAGGTCGGTACGGCGCGCAGCCGTCCCGGTCAGATTGTTTATGGGGTGTTCGATGCAGTACCACTGCCGACCGGCAACACTGAAACGCTGCCGGTTATCATCGCGCAGGGGGCATCTGGCACGGGACCAGTGTTGTGGTTGACGGCCAACATTCACGGTGGCGAATATAACGGGATGGCCGTGATCCACCAGTTGATCACGCCCGAACTGATCAAGCGGCTGACGGGCGCCATCGTAGCGGTGCCCTCGCTGAATCCCGCCGGGCTGCGCACCGGGGAACGCCGCGCCTACTATCTGCGCAGCAAAGACCCCAACCGGCTGTTTCCGGCGTTTAACAATAGCCACGCGCCGTTCCCCCCCGCGATGGAGCAGGCTTATGCGCGCCTGTTTGAGCGCATTGACGCCACTGCCGATTTTCTGATCGATTTGCACGATTACGGACTGGATGCGCTGCCGTTTGTCTTCCGCGATCCGGTCTTCTACCGCGAGCCGCGCGACAAGCCGGGCGCGCACAAGCTGCATGGCACGCTGGGTGAGATGCTCCGGGCGCTGGGGCTGACCATCATCAACGAATACCTGTCGGACGAATACCTCAAGCTGGATTTGCACCGGTCCGTGAGCGGGTCCACGCTGAACCTGGCGCGTATCCCGGCGGCGACCGTAGAAGTTGGCGGACAGCAGCGCGTCAACACCACACATGTCCGCGCGGTAGCTGCCGGAATCCGGAATGTGTTACGCTGGGCCAGGATGCTGCCGGGGGCGCGCGAACCCGTGAATGAGGTCACCGTGATCGATCCCGGTTACCCCGTGCGTCGGATCACCCATCCGCGTGTGCCGGTGGCTTGCCTGGTGCAATTCCTGGTCGAGCCGGGGCAGGTGGTTGTGGCCGGCGATGCGGTGGCGCACATGGCAGACATTTATGGGCGTCCAGTGGGCACCAGCGATGGGCTGCTGCGTTCGGAATACGACGGTTTTGTGATCGGCCTGTTTCCTGGGCTGACGTTTTATCCCAACGACCCGGTGATGGGGCTGGCAGTGCGTGATACGAGTGACCGGGTGATCCGTTTGCCGGAAAACTAGCCGATCTACTACTCGCTGGCTTCTGCCAGTCGCTGGGCGTATTGGGCCTTGTAGAACTCCAGGTATTCGCCGGTTTTGATCTTGCGCCACCACCATTCGTTGGCCTGGTACCAGCGCACGGTGTCGGCCATTGCGCTCTCGAAGGTGTGCTGCGGAGTCCAGCCCAGTTCGGCGCGGATCTTGTCGTTGGTCAGCGCGTAGCGGCGGTCATGCCCCGGACGATCTTCCACGTAGCGGATCAGGCTTTCGGGTTTGTCCAGCGCCTGCAAAATGAAGCGCGTGACCTCGATGTTGTGCAGTTCGTGTTCGCCACCCACGTTGTAGATCGCGCCAGGTGCGGCCTGGTGCAGCGCCACATCAATCGCGTCACAGTGATCGTCCACGTACAACCAATCGCGGACCTGCATCCCGTCGCCATACAGCGGCAGCGGGCGGTCGTCAATCGCTTCGGTGATGAAAAACGGCGCGATTTTCTCCGGGTACTGGTAAGGGCCGAACGTGTTGCTGCCGCGCGTGACGCTGGTGTGCAGTCCGTAGGTCACCTGGTAGGCGCGCAGCATCATCTCCGCCCCGGCTTTACTCGCCGCGTAGGGGCTGTTGGGTTCCAGGGGATCGCCTTCGCGGAAGAAGCCCTCCTCAATCGAGCCGTACACCTCGTCCGTGCTGACATGATGCACGCGCTCGACCCCGGTGTGGCGTGCCACATCGAGCAAAATGTACAGCCCGACCACGTCGGTATGGATGAACGCATCCGGGGCCAGAATCGAGCGGTCAACGTGCGATTCGGCGGCGAAGTTCACTACCGTGTCGATCTGGTGCTCGGCGATCACGCGCTCGACGGTGGCCCGGTGGGCGATGTCGCCGCGCTCAAACGTGTAATTGGGCGCATCGTGCACCGGCAGCAGGTTATCGAGGTTGCCCGCATAGGTGAGCTTGTCCAGCACGATGATGTTGTAGTCCGGGTATTTCTCGGTCATGCGGCGCACAAAGTTACTGCCGATGAAGCCCGCGCCGCCCGTCACTAAAATGTTTTTCATCCCTTACCATCTCCTGCGGTTTCCAGTACCAGTCGATTGATGGCGTCTGCAACGCCGTTTTCGTCATTGCTGCCCGTTACATAATCCGCGCCCTGGCGCACGGTTTCCGGCGCATGGCCCATCGCCACGCCAATACCCGACCGCTGGATCATGTCCAGGTCGTTGAAGTTGTCGCCGATGGCGAATGTTTCCTCCGGTGAAATACCCAGGCGCTCCTGGATGACGGCCAGCGCAGTGCCCTTGGTCACGCCCAGGGGCAGCACCTCGACCACCGACGCCAGCCCGGTGCGCATCACGGCGGCGCGCCCGGTGAAAGTTTGCTCCAGTTCCACCTGAAACTCGGCCACCGCATCGAGGTTGTCCTGGTCGATCAGAATCAACTTGTGCGGCTTGTGACTGTTAGACATGGCGGCTTCCAGGTCGGGCACGATTTCCGGTTCCGGCTCGTGATGCGCCACCAACACGTTGATGTTGCCGTTGTATTCCGGGGCCAGCAAGCCACGACCGGCATAGATTACAGGTGTGATACCGCGCGCGCGCGCCATCTGCACCACTTCCAGCGCAATATCGTGCGGGATCGGGTCCTCGTACAAAATCGTGCCGTCCGGCGCGTGGACCAGCGTTCCATTGCCACAGATAACGGGAATCTGGATGTCGAAGTTCTGAATATGGCGGACGGTGGAAGGGTAGGTTTTGCCGGTGGCCACCGTGAACAGGATTCCGCGTGCCAGGGCGGACCGGATGGCTTGCTCTGTTTGCGGCGTGACGGTGTGCGCCGAGTCCAGCAGCGTGCCATCCAGGTCGGCCACGATGAGGCGAATGGGCATTACAGCAACTCCAGGTGGCTGTGGTCGCCCAGGTGCATTTTGATGGCTTTGGGTCGCAATCCGTTGATGCCCACGCTGGCATGGCGACCGATCAGGCTGTCTTGAATGCGCGCTGGAATGTCGCGGATGGTGCTGTGTTCCAGCACAATACTGCGCTCGATCTCGCTGTTTTCGACCTCGACGTTGTGATAGATGCTGGTGAAGGGTCCAATGTAGCTGTTCACGATGCGCGTGTTGCGCCCGATGATGGCCGGGCCGCGAATTACGCTGTTGATGACCTCCGCGCCTGCTTCCACTGTCACGCGAAAGTCCACCTCAGAAGTGTCGTCCACCTGCCCGGCGATCTCCGGCGTCAGTTCTTCCAGCACCAGGCTGTTGGCGTCCAGCATGGCCGCGTGGGCACCGGTGTCGATCCACCAGCCCTGGTGCACGTGTGGGTAAACGTTGTAGCCGTTTTCGATCAGCCACTGGATCGCGTCGGTGATTTCCAGTTCGCCGCGAAAGGATGGCTTGAGCTGTGCCGTGGCATCGAAGATGTGGTGGTCGAACATGTAAATGCCGACCAGCGCCAGGTTGGAGGGCGGGTTTTTGGGTTTTTCGACCAGCCGCACAATACGTCCCTCGTCGTCCAGCTTGGCGACGCCGTATTGCTCCGGCTGATCGACGGCAGTCAGCACGATCTGGCTGTTCCAGTCGGCGTGGTCGGCAAAATCGCGGATCAAGGCACTGATGCCGCCCTGGATTACGTTGTCACCCAGAAACATCACGAAGCGTTCAGCGCCGATGTAGTCCTGTGCAATCTTGACGGCATGGCCCAGGCCGCGCGGGGCGTCCTGTGGAATGTAGGTGATCTCGACGCCAAACTGCGACCCATCACCGACGGCCTCTTTGATTTCCGGGCCGGTGTCGCCGATCACCACGCCAATCTCGGTTATGCCCGCGTCGCGGATCGCCTCAATAACGCGGAACAGCACCGGCTTGTTGGCCACCGGGATCAACTGCTTGGCGCGGGTATAGGTCAGGGGATAGAGCCGGGTGCCTTTGCCCCCGCTTAAGATTAAGCCTTTCACGGATGTGTGTACTCCTTAGCTGTAGTAGTCCTTGATGGCGCTTTCGCGCGCCGCGTTGAGCAGCACCGTACCCAGAATGGGGACCTGGATGCGCTCCAGCGTTTCTTTGGCCCGCGCAGCATGATCCCGCCGCGATGTTCCGGCGCGCAGCACCAGCAGGACGCCGTCGGTTTTGAGACCCAGCAGCGCCGCATCCGTCACCGCCAGCACCGGGGGCACGTTGCACAGCACGTAATCTGCCCGTTCGCGCAGCGCTGACAGCACGCGGTCCATGCGGTTCGAACCAACCAGGTCGGCGGCGTTGGGCGGCAGTGGCCCGCTGGTCAGCACGTGCAGGTCATCAATGGCGGTGCCTTGCAGGGGCGGATTATCCAGCACGGCATCATCGAGCAGCATATCGGTCAGGCCCTGCTCGTTGCCCAGATTCCATATCTCGTGCTGGGATGGTTTGCGCAGGTCGCAGTCCGCGATGATAGTTGGGTGGCCGCCTTGCGCTAATGTCACCGCCAGGTTCGCCAGCGCGATGCTGCTATTGGCTCCCGCCACCGGCGCGGTGATCACCAGCGTGCTGACCGGGTGGTCCACGCTGTAGAACATCAGGTTGGTGCGCAGCGTCCGGTAGGCTTCGGCAGCGGGCGCGCGGGGATCGGTCAGGGTAATCAGGTTCACATCAGGCATCAGGGCACCTCACGAACGGGTTTCGTCGGCGGGGATCGCCGCCAGCACAGGTAAGTCCAAAAAACGCTCAACATCGTCCGCGCGCCGGAAGATGTTTGATTCCAGGTATTCAAGCACAAATACCACCGCGCCGCCCACCAGCAGACCGAGGACGCCGCCAGCCAGCACGTTGATGCGGGTGTTGGGCCGGTACTGGCCATAGGTGGCGGTATCCAGCAGGCGCGCTTCAATGCGGTCTTCGCGGTTCAGGTCACGGTTGTCCACGTCGCGGTATTCGACCAGCAGCCGCCCCATCTCGGTGGCGATGGCGGCAGCCTGGTCGCCGTCCTCCATATCGACATCGATCTGGACGATCAACTGCGTGGGGTCGGAACTGATGGTAGTGTAGCTGAGGACTTCGTCTGGCGTCATGTCCAGGTCCAGTCGCTCGATGGCGATGGCGGCCTGTTCCCTGGTGTTCAGAAACACGACAAAGCTGCGCAGCCGGATACGCAGCGTTTCGGTCAGGCCGAAGTCGTTGCGCGCCGGTTCCAGCAGCACGCGCTGCGAGGCGCGGTAAACCGGCGTCTGCACCTGGCTGAACATGTAGGCACCCGCGGCGGTGATCACGGCAGCCAGCACGATGATCCACCCGCGCCGGATAAGAATTTGCAGATAATACGTCAGATTCATGCTTTAACGATCCTCATTGTGGAGCCACGCGGCGCTATTATAGCAGGGGTTCGGGGCTTGTGGGATAGCTGTCAGGTTCCTGTATCGCATTAGGTGGGTTCGCTATCATTCGCGCGGAATTTCGGCGATCAGGCGCAAATCCAAACCTTCCAGGTCCTCCCTGTGGTAAATAGTTGGGTCCAGGTATTCGACCAGCACGCCCAGCCCGACCCCCGCAGCCAGTCCGATGAACAAGCGCAGCAGTGGCCCGATGCGGCTGGTGATTGGCGGGGCGGCTTCGGTGACTTCAACGTCGTCCAGCGCTGTGACGCGCACCGGGATCGCTTCGAACTGCGGGAAGTAGTCGACGTTGCGCTCGTCCAGCACCGTGATTGCGGCCTGGGCGATGGCGCTGATTTCGTCCTCTTCGTCCCAACTAACATACAGCGTCAGGATGCTGCGATAGCTGTCCGCGAAGAACGTCGCGTCCAGGTCGTCGGCGGGAATGTCGAGATCATATTGTTCCTCCAGCACGGCGCTGACTTCAGCCGCAAAGCGGTCGCTGGTAATCCAGGCCGGCATGTTGACCACGACGTACTCCGATGCCAGCAGCGGTACGTAGGCTGTGTCTTCGTAGGGCGTGGTGATGTTTTCCAGCGTGGCGTCTGGTGGTGCGGCGGCGGTCAGCCGGACAGCCACTGAATAGGTGCTGGGGGGCGACGTGATATTGACCAGCGATGGCAGCGTCAGAATCAGGGCTACGACGGCAGGCAGCGCCATCAACCACCACCGCCGTTTGAACATATGCCAGAGTGCGATCAGTTCCATCCGGTATCTGGCGGCGAGCCTGCCGCACGACCTCCTTTTGTATCCTGTTATGGCACGATTCCGGGCGATTATACCGGATTGTATCGGGTGCTGCCTGCCCGGTTTTGCGCTTGCCAAACGGGGTCGATTCAGGTATATAGTAGCCAGGTTAGAGTCAGGTTGGCCCCGGAGGACCACAATTCATGACGGAAACATTCGACAAGCTGAAAGCGATGTTGGAGGAAAAAGGCACCGTCTCCGACGAAGACATCAAGAAGCTGACCGAAGAACATGGCGAATTGACGGCGGAGGAGAATGCGTGGCTGTCCGCCGAGTTGCACGCGCGCCAGCGTAAGTCCGAAAAAACGGTCACGATGGAGCAGTTCCTGGAAGCGAACAAAGTGCTCGATGCCGCTGCGCCAGACAGTGAAGAGTACAAAAACGCCCAGAAAATCGTGGATGCGTTTTTGGCGGGTCAGTAGCCGGTCATGTCGCGTTACGACGACGATTATTACGACGAGGATGAGTATTACGACGACTACGAGGATTATGATCAGGATGACTATTACGACGATGGTCGCCGGGCCATTGATCGTGGCACAAACCTCAGCCTGATCATCATTCTCGTCTTGACAGCGTTGTATGTCATCTCACCCGTCGATTTGATACCCGGCATCATCCCGGTCGCAGGCCAGGCCGACGATCTGGCGGCGGTGGTGGCGGGCGGCGGCGCGGCGTCGTTTGTGGCGGCGCTGCGCTTTGTGCTGCGGACGCGCGTGGGGCGTTGGGGATGCGCGGTGGTGTTGGTCCTGTCGATGATCGGAGCGTGTACGGTGTTCTGGGCGCTGCTGCAACTGGTCGAGTCGATATCGTAGGAATGCCGCTACTCGACCCGCGCCAGGGATAGCTGGTAGGTACCGGTCTGGTCATCGGCGTACAAACGCGCGATGACTGTGTATATGCCGGTCGCAGGCAGGGTCGTGATCAGTTAGGCGTTTAGGCCGAGCGTGGGGCTATCGTCGGCAGTCGTGATAAGCTGCTGATCGGGGTCATAAAGCTCGAGGTAGCTGTCGCTGTTGGCGGTCAGCATGGTGATGACGATCTGGTCTCCCGCCTGGGCTTGAAACGTCCAGATATCGCGTTGGCCGCGCACGGCAATTTCTCCAGACTGGGTAGAGTCGTAGGCCAGGACCCCACCGGCACCTTGCGCGACTGGGCGGCTGACCACCATCAACTCGAACGTGCGCGGTTGAGTTTCCCCAAACAGCACAATGCGATACACCCCTGGTCCGGGCAGGTCCCACTCATCGCGCAGCAGTGGCTGGCCAATTTCCTGCGTGATACGCGGGACCAGTTCACCATCAGCGGTGCTAACCTGGGCCGCCATCCGCAAGGGGATATCTGGGGTTGACGAAGGGGCCATCAAGATGCCGATGCGACGCGGCTCGTCAGTGCGGAAAAACAGTTCTTCTTCAAATTCACCAGGGATATAGCTTAGCTCGACAATCTGGTCCATGTCAATCCAGCGCTCGGGGCTGGTGTTCGCGCGCGGGGTATCAATTGGCGGACGCACGTTGGGCGCGGAAGTAGGCGCCTGCGGTGGAGGAGCAGTCACCGTAACGGAAGGTGTTGGCGGACCCGGGGTTTGGCTGGGTGCTGGTTGCTCATTGGCACGACATCCAGCCAGGCCCACCAGCACAAGCAGTACAATGACATGCCATCCGGTTGTGCCCTGGCTGGGGATTGGTTTATGATCTCGGACTGGGTTCCAGGCACGACGGCAGCGCATTGACATCCTGGGGCCAGGTTGCTCCATAAAACAACAAGTAATCGAGCAGATGGGCAGACCAATAGGCTTCGCTGTGATCACCGTTGACGGCTACGCTGAAAGTATCTGGTATCCCTTTGCTCTCCAGGATTTCTTCCATGGCCTGTGCGTTGGCGATCAAGTCTGGTTGGTCGTCGATCCCGCTATCCATAGTGATACGCGGTTGGTAGGTGCTGAAGTCTAGTTGTTCGGCGATGACCAGAGGATTGGCGAAGTCCGGCGCGTTATCCGGCAAAAAGTACGGACTGTGCCCACCAATGGCGTGAAACAGCGTCAGGTTGCGCAGCCCGATGCTGAAGGCCCAAAACCCGCCGCGCGAGATACCGCCAATGGCGCGCCCCTCCCGGCTTTCCCACAGGCACAGGCCATTGCTGGGGCTTTCGACCGCTGGGATCAACTCGTCGGTGATGATGGCTTCGTATGAGTCCGCGATGGCATTGTACCTTTCCTCCGAAAGCCACATGCCATCGTCTTGCATTGCGCCGTCCGGCATAACCAAAACCATTGGTGGCAAAGTGCCATTAGTGATGTTCTCATCCATGATCTCAGCGATGCCCAGGTCAGTCCACATGGTTTCATCATACCCGGTACCTGGCAGCAAGATGACATACGGATACCGACGCAATGATGATCCAAAGCACGGCGGCATGTAAATCTGGTATTCAACCAGTCCGTCGGTCACAGAACTGACCAGCGTCTCTTGCCGCACACGACCCTGTGTTTGATCGCAGGCAAACGGTGCTGCGGTTGGTGTCAGGGTGGGCGTGAAGGCCGGCTGTGGTGAGGGCAGCGGCGTGTTGACAACGGCCAGCGGCTGGTCAACCGGGGTTAGAGCAGTCGGTGGGGCATCAGCAGTTGTCGTTGATGCGACAGTGCTGCCGCCGGTCGTATTCGTGGTGGTGACGACGATGTACTGTGGCTCGTCGGATGGGGCGAGTGGCTCACATCCTGCCAGCAGCACAATCGTCAGGCAAACGGCGAGTAAGACTATCTGTTTTATCGGTATCATGAAGAAGATTATATGCTGTTGGTTGCGGTGACACAACCGCCAATCCAGGTTAGGGTCTGGCATTGGGATGCACCACTTCCGGCTGAGTTGACTTTCGTTCTTGACTATGCCTGCCCGAAAAACCGGTTTTTGGCGATAATGGAAACCCTTCCTAGAATCGGAGTTCAAGCCTGATCTATACAGGAAAACACGGATGAGCGTGACCCAACAGATGCAAACTCCCGCGCCTCTCACTTCTTCTTCGCGGGCCGTGCCCAATCGCCGCCGACGGCGCTGGCAGAGCTATTGGCGGACGGTATTTGCTCGGGGGGATGTCAGCAGTTTGCTGATGGTGTGGGCCTTGATGCTGGTTTCGGCGCTGGCGGTTCGGGCGGCTGAATGGACAACCGGGCTGGGGGTGTTGGGGATCGTCAGTTGGGTGGCGATTGGCCTGGGATTTCTGTTGGCGCGCAGCCACTATTCCGAGCTGGTGGCGCTTGTTTTCAGCACGATCTACAGCATGTTGGTGGTGGTGGGGGCCAATGCGCTGGTGTTAGTCGAGAGTGGTTCGCTGCGCAGTCGTGTATTTGCCCTCTTCGACCGGTTAGAGGTCTGGATGTCAGAAGCGGTCAACGGGGAGCAGGCGGCCAACAATGACCTGGCATTTGTTGTGTTTTTGTCTATATTGTTTTGGTTTTTGGGGCACAACTCGGCCTGGCATGTATTCCGCGTGGACCGGGTGTGGCGCGTGATTATTCCGGCGGGGCTGGTGGTGATCACTAACCAGTTTTATTACCAGGGAGACGCCCGGCTGGACCTGTACCTGGTGGCGTTCGTGTTGATCTCGCTGCTGCTGTTGATCCGTTCGCACATCGACGCGCGAGAGTTTGACTGGTACTTGCATCGTGTTAGCTTTCCCCGCTACGTCCGGCGCACATTTTTCCAGGCGGGCGCTGTGTTGTCGTTAGTGATTATCCTGGCGGCATGGGTTGCCCCGGCAGGCTCGGACGACAAAAGCCTGGAACGGTTGCAAGCTATGCTAGAAAAAGACCCGTTAGCAGAACTCAACGAATTGCTAAATCGCTTGTTTTCATCGTTGGAAAGCCAGGGCATCGCCACCACCGATTATTACGGCGGCGAGACCCTCAAACTAGGCGGTCCGGTGCAGTTGGGGGCCGGAGAGGTGATGATCGTCGAAGCCCCCTATGGTCCGCGCTACTATTGGCGGTCAACGGTTTTTGATATCTACGATTTTCGTGCGCGTGAATGGGACCATTCGGATGCAGCCCGATCGGTGTTGGCCTACAACGATTCCGGGGCACTGCAATTGAACATCGGCTCAACTGTGCCAGGCGCGCGGCGTGAGGTCGAACAGACCTTTGAAATGGTCATGCCCGTTTCTCCGTTGGTGTATGCTGCGCCACAGCCGGTGTACCTGGGGCTGCCGGTGGAAGTTGAACTGCGCTGCATCGAAGAGGCGGGAACCGGCTGCGTAAACGAAAACCGTCCGTCTGATATCTCGGTCACGAGGGCACGTCGCACGCTGCGCGAAGGGGATACGTACACGGTCGTCTCGTCCATCAGCGTGGCCCAGGCTGCCGATCTGCGGCTGGCCTCCCAGGATTATCCCGATTGGGTGGAAGGCCTGTATTTACAAGGCCGTGATCAGCTATCGATCCGGATTCAGCAGCTTGCCGCACAGATTGTGGCCAATGCCGGGGCTGTGACGCCATACGACAAGGCAAAAGCCATTGAGCGCTGGCTGCGGGTAAATATCACCTACAACGAATCCATTGATGTGCCCCCCAGCGACGGCGATGTGTTGGAATGGTTCTTGTTCGAGCGGCAGGAAGGCTACTGCAACTATTATGCGACCGCAATGGTCATGATGCTGCGCTCGCAGGGGATTCCCGCACGAATGGCGGCGGGGTTTGCCCAGGGGCATTGGGATAGTGAGCGCGGGGTGTTCGAAGTCAGGGAAGGTGATGCCCATACCTGGGTAGAAGTCTACTTTCCTGGCTATGGTTGGGTGGAATTTGAACCGACCGCAGATGAAACCCCGCCCGACCGGGGTGATGAATCGCTGCCGCAGTCTGCGCCTCTTCCGTCACCGACGCCCTGGCCCACGGATACCCCTCTGCCGCCAACTGCGACGTTTACACCCACCGTTCCACTGCTGACGGAGACCGCGACCGTCGATCTTTTGCCCTCGCCGACGTTGACGCCAACCATGACTGCGCCTGCCGACGATGCTGCATTATCGACGGGACTGCCGTCACCGACACCCACTCTGACACCTACCCCGACCGAAGCGCCAGCCCCACCGCCTGACGTTGCTCGTGTAGACTCCGGCAACGAGCGGCCTATCTGGAAGACGATTTTGTTGACAGTGGCAATCTTTGTGCTGGTCGTAGCCGTGATCGTGCTGGCGATTGTGTTCATGATCTGGTATGTGGAATATCGCGGCCTCGGAGGGTTGAACATTATCCAACGCACCTACGCCCGGTTGGGGATATACGGGCGTTGGGTGGGCGTGAACTTTGACGAATCAGCCACCCCGTTCGAGCGCCGCCGGCATCTGGTTGGTGAAGTGCCCGATGGCGAAAAACCAATCAACACTATCACCAGTGCCTACATCCAGGACCGGTACGCACCGCCAGCCCCGCAAGCTATGGACCAGGAAAAAACCTTCGCTGCCCAGGAAGCCTGGCAAGAAGCGCGTTGGGTCTTCATCCGACGCAAGTTGGGGCGTTTGTTCCGCCGCAGCCGCTAGAGTGTTGCCTTCTGCTGGGCCGAAGGCGGATGGGACCGAATCGCTATGGTCGCGGGAACCTGCTATTGACTTCGCAAGTCGAGGCTGGTATGATGTGCGCCGCTACAACATCTTACTACCAGCACTAGCTGGTACTTTGCCGCAGACAGCAGGTGCGTAGGCATAACGGGCGTTCGCCCACCTGCCGAGGTGAAGGCCCCAACCGACCTGCCAGGACGTATTGCTGGAGTTTGTGACGGTCTTCGCTGTGTGCGCGGAGGCCGTTTTTGGTTGTCGTCTGCGGGATTTACTATAAATCCGTAGGAAAGGAGGATACGGCTTGGCTATCACCAAAGAGCGCAAACAAGACCTGGTCCAACAGTACATCGACATGCTGGAAAACGCGCAAGGCGTGGTCATCACTGAGTATCGCGGGATGACGGTGAAACAGCTCGATGAATTGCGGGGCAAGCTGCGCGAGAAAAACTCACAGTTTACCGTTACCAAGAATACACTGTTGAAGATCGCGCTGAACGAAGTCGGGATGGCAATCCCTGACGACATGCTCAAAGGCCCGGTTGCGCTGGCCGTGGCGTTCGATGACCTGCCGAGTACCGTCAAAACGGTGCTGGACTATGGCGAGGATAACGAAATCTTCGTCGTCAAAGGCGGTATCATGGGCGCTTCCGTCATCGCGGAAAAGCAGCTCGAACCGCTGTCCGAAATGCCACCGTTGGAAGTGCTGCGCGCCCAGATTCTGGGTATGGCGACGATGCCGCTCACGCAGTTTGTGGGACTGCTCGAAGAGCCGGGACGCCAGGTTGTGGCCGTCATTCGCGCCGCAACCGATGGGCTGGTCAACGTGTTGGCTGCGTACAGCCAGAAGGAAGATGCTGCTTAGCAGTGCGGGCCGCCGGGTGCGGCTCGGTGTTCGTTATTCAATTGTCAGCATAACAGCACAAAAGCTGTAGAATTCATGATGAAAGGGATATTCACACCATGGCAGACCTGGACAAGCTGGTCGAAGAACTCAGTGCACTGACCGTTTTGGAAGCGGCTGAGCTGAAGACGAAACTGGAAGAAGCATGGGGCGTGGAAGCCGCCGCACCGATGGCGATGGGCGCGATGCCGATGATGGGCACGATGCCCGGTGCGGTTGCTGCCGATGCCGAACCCGAAGAAGAGAAGACCGAATTCGACGTGGTGCTCAAGGAAATTGGCCCCAAGAAGATCGAAGTCATCAAGGTTGTCCGCAGCCTGACTAGCCTGGGCTTGAAGGAAGCCAAGGACCTGGTTGAGGGCGTGCCCAGCAACGTGATGGAAGCGGTGGCCAAGGACTCGGCAGAAGACGCCAAGAAGAAGCTCGAAGAAGCTGGCGCTGTCGTCGACGTCAAGTAATTCCGTCTGTTGTCGTGCAACAAACTGGCAGGCGACTCCTGTAGAAACGTAGGGGTCGCCTGTTTGTTGTGCAGAAACGCTAGCTCAGATGTGACCTCAATCGGCGCTGGCAAAATTGAGCAGATTGACGATCCTTCCCTAATGGTCAAAATACTTCAAGCGCTCGATGGGATCTTCATAACCAGTTGCTACCCCCCGGTCGGCATCACGTTTGGTCTGCATGGCCATGTCGAGCTGGCGGGTCAAGGCACTGTAGTTGGGCACAATGAACAGCCAGGCTTCTGCACGGGACGAAAAGAGAAACTTACTCAGGTAGCGTTCCAACCGCTTTTTGGGAGCGGGCCACGACTTGACCTGTACCTCGGCAGCGGTCATATCCAGCAGGTCGCGCATCAGGGCTTTTTCCCCACTGCGTAATTTCTCGCGTGGGTACAGGTGCGAGACTTTGGCTGACTGCGCCAGCTTGATGCGCCGGTAGCTGACCAGCGTGCGCCGGAACGGCGTACGAACGAGCAGCAAGTCCGGCATACACTGTACATAGGACCGGTGCATGGCCAGTCGTGCAAAGAGCCATAAGCCGAATCCCACTAACATCAGGACGCCACCGAACGCGGCTAGCGCTTCAGGATCGACCAGGTCGTTTTCAAGCTCGCTGATAAAAAGTGGCAGCAACAACAGTAGGCCCATAAAGAAAAAAATGACAGATCGGGTGCGGTAGCGCCGGCCCACCTTGAAATAGACCAGCAGCCGGTGTTTGGTATTTTGCCGCGTGGAGCGGCGATTTTCTGTGCGCCGGGCCATATTCACCTCCTTCTGCAATGGCTACGACATTGTGTGCAGTCTACTGCACGTTGTGAAAAATAAGCAAAAACAGTACCCTGGACAGGTGGACGTGCCGCTAAATTTTTTTTACACTTAGTATATCAACTAAACATCAGCGGGGTTTCAAAAAAGGATGACAACTATTCCGGCTGAAGATTTTGAGGTCCGCATCCAGGAAGGGATGTGGCAGTTGATACCGGCCAGCGAAGACACGCTGTCCAGCCTGCCTGTCTTCCAGGTAGCACGTGGCGGCGGCATTATGGAGTATACTCCGGCCTTTGCCGAGTCCCAGCGACTGCCCGGCACGGTGCTGTCGATAGAATACGTGCAGGCGGTGGTGATCGGCTACCAGGAAAAGTCGCAGCGGTGGTTGTTGGGGCTGCATATCGCCAAGCAGTCTACAGACAAGCCCCGCTGGTTGGAGTTGGTCCGCTGGCCATCGGGCGACAACATGCTGTATGGCGCCGCGGCACAACAGGCCGGGCGTGGCCTGGCAGACCACCTGGGTTGCCCGCTGAAAATCTTTGGAGCCAAGAAGCTCACCACACCGCTCGATCCGGCGGCGGTTGGCGGCGTGACCGGACCGTTGGTACCGCATAAACGCGAGGATATTGGCCCCCAGCAGGTCCGGTTGAGGGCACAGTCACTGCGGCTGCCGCTTGAAAACGAGCATATGTGGTTGGGGCGCAGTCGCAGCGGGTTAACTTTGCGCGTAAGCAAAGAAGCGCTGACGGGGAAAGATGGCCGGGTGGCTCCCTCCTTTAACCAGTGCGTGATCGATGCCGAGCATGGCAGCATCCGCATGATTCCGCCCACCGGTTTGTTGGGCAACTTTCTGGGGGGACAAAAGGCGCGCAGTCTCCAGGCAAAGGTAGTGCGCAATGTCGAGGTGCGACATACTCTGAGACGAATCTCTGAAACACAGCGTGATGCCGGGGGCATGGTGACCGAAGTGTCGCGTCTGGTTCATGTCTGGGACATCTATCTGACGCTGCCCGACGAATCGCTGCTGTTGGCGCAAACAAGGCACGTCACCAGCAGTGAGCTGGCGCGCAAGCGTGCCACCGCCACCGATTTGTATGCTGTTGACAGCGAGTCGGGGATTGCGTATTTGCGCCAGCACGAGGCTGACCAAAAGGCTTACGATGCGGCAGCCGATTGGGCTGAGGCAGCAGCCATCGTCATCGCGGCTGAGTTGGCAGTGCGTCTGGCCAAGACCGACATTGAAGAAGAAGCTGCCGGTTAGGGCAGACTTCTTTCGAGGGTCGTGTGGAGGGTGTCGCTCAAGCGAAATTCACGCGAATGTGCAGATCGCCTAACCGGAGCTCGTCGCCATCGCGCAGAATGCGGGCCTGGTGCGCCATTAGTTTTTGTCCGTTCATATAGGTCGCGTTGGCGCTTCCCAGGTCCATCACTTTTAGTGCGTCTTCGGCGACCATAATGACGGCGTGCTGCCGCGAAACCCCATGTTCTTGTGCGCCATATGCGTCCAGGTCGATGTCTGGCATTTCACCCGTATTCGTGTCGTAGCGTCCCAGGATTAGTTGATCCGTCAGGTTGACGACCAGGGGCCGATCGTAGCCACGAATATGGAGCAGGAGCTTGCGTTCCTCACCCAAACGGGCGGTTCCCCAGCGGGGATGTTTGACCATATCGCTGGGTTTTTCCAGGCGGCGGGTTGACCCTTCCTGGGTAATGGATGTGCTGAGCGGCAACCCGCATTTAATGCACAGCTTTTCGCCTTCAGGATTCTCATAGTTGCAGTACGGGCATTTGATCACTGTTGTTTCACCTTCTGGCAACCCCCAATCCTGTACTCAGTATACCCGAACTGAGGTGCGGACGATAGTTGGCAATTTGCGGTTTCTTTGGGGTGCATGTGTAATCTGTATAGTTTTGGTGGTGGCATGATGCGCGAGCCCAAACAAAAAACGAAAAACCGTGCCGGGCGTCGTACTCGGTGGTTGAGTCTGGCCGACCGATATTATGAACGCGCGTTGCACTATCTTGACAAGAACAAACTTGATCTGGCGCTCGCTGATCTGGACGAAGCGCTCGAACTCGATCCTAAAAACGCGGAATACGTCGTCACGCGGGGTTTGGTGCTGCTGCAACACGGACAGGCCGATGTTGCCGAAGAAGACTTTGCCTTGGCGTTGGAGTTGGACGTTACGCAATGGCTAGCGCACTACGGGCGTGGTATGCGCGCGTTCGAGGATGGGGCGTTTGCCGAAGCGGTGGGTCAATTTTCACGGGCGCAGCGTGTCGCACCGGAGCGTGGGGAAACCTACTTCTATCGTGCGGTGGCCTTGCACCTCAACGGGGATCAACAGGAAGCGATCCGCGATATGGAACTGGCTCAACGGCTGCTGGATGAGGGCGACAAGCGGCAGAGCCAGGCTCAACGCTGGCTCAAGATTTTTATGAAATAGGAATATCATTGTCCCGGCATTGTCGTTACAATCGGCTGGGTTAAGATTAGACGATGATGCATTATCAGTAGAACGACCTCAAAAGGTAGGAAAACCACGATGAAAGCTGTTATCTTGTGTGCCGGGAAAGGTACACGCCTCTACCCTGTGACCCTGACCATGCCCAAACCATTGGTCCCTGTGGCCAATAAACCCCTGCTCACCTACGCTATCGAGACGCTGACCGAAATGGGCGCAACGGAGATTGGCCTGGTCGTCAATAGCCTGGATTCTCCGATCCGTGAGCGATTGGGCGATGGGCTGCAGACGGTAGGTGTGCCCCTGACCTATATCGCGCAGGAGAATCCGCAGGGATTGGCACACGCAGTCAAATTATGCGAGCCGTTTGTAGGCAACGAGCCGTTTATTGTGTATCTGGGCGATAATATCTTCCAGGACCGGATGCACGCCCTTTATCGGGAATTCCAGGCAACGGGAGCCAGCGCCGCCCTCGCGTTAACCCAGGTGCCCAACCCCAGCGCATTTGGCATCGCAGAACTGGATGGGGACCAGCGCATCAAACGCCTGGTTGAAAAGCCCAAAGACCCGCCCACCAACCTGGCCATTGCGGGGGTGTATGTCTTCCAACCAGACATATTTGACGCCATCAATCACATCAAACCTTCGTGGCGCAATGAGCTTGAGATCACCGATGCCATCCAATATTTGCTGGAACAGGGCAACACTGTGATCCCCTACGTGGTCGAGGGCTGGTGGATCGATGCCGGGAAGCCGAACGCTATCGTATTGGCGAATCAACTGGTGTTGGAAAACCTACCCTTCTCGCCAGCCAACAACGACGACGAACGCATCCAGGGCGAGTCGGCAGTGTCGCACCGCGTCGTGTTGGGCGAAGGCAGCCGCATCATCGACAGCGTCATTCGCGGGCCGGTGATCATCGGCAACAACGTGACCATTCGCAACTCGTATATTGGCCCCTACACGTCGATTGGCGATGACGTGCTGATCGAAAGCAGCGAGATCGAGCACAGCATCGTGATGTGCTGCTGCGAAATCTGCAACATCGAGGGCCGCATCGACGCCAGCCTGATCGCGGAAAACGCGCGCGTGGTCCGCGCCACCGCCAAACCCATGACACACCGCCTGGTTCTGGCCGAGAACAGCCTGGTGCAACTGCACTAGAGCGCCAGCACCAGCATATCACGCGCAACAAAACACGGGCCTGTCTCAGCAGAAGCGACAGGCCCGCGTTGTTTTGGGGTCAGCGAGGGTTAGATGTCCAGCGTGGCTTTCCGGGCGTGCGTCGTGATGAACCGGCGGCGTGGCGGAACCTGGCTGCCCATCAACATATCAAAGACCCGGTCGGCTTCTCCGGCGTCTTCGATGGTTACCTGCAACAACGTGCGATGCGCCGGGTCCATGGTGGTGTCCCACAGTTGGTCCGGGTTCATCTCGCCGAGACCCTTGTAGCGCTGAATCCCTGCTTTTTCCGGGTTGGCCAGATCCTTCAAGATGCGTTCGCGATCTGCTTCGGTATAAGCGTACTGTTGTTTCTTGCCAGACTTGATCAGGTACAGCGGTGGCTGCGCAATGAACAGGTGGCCGTTCGTGATCAGCGGGGTCATGAAGCGGAAGAAGAACGTCAGCAGCAGCGTGCGAATGTGCGCGCCGTCCACGTCCGCGTCCGTCATAATGATGATGCGCCCATACCGCAGGCCATCCAGGTTGAAGTCGTCGCCAATGCCAACACCCAGCGCCGAGATCAGCGCCTTGACTTCGTTGTTGTCCAGAATCTTGTTGAGCCGGGCACGCTCGGTGTTCAGAATCTTACCGCGCAGGGGCAGGATCGCTTGGAAGTGCCGGTCGCGGCCCTGCTTGGCGCTGCCGCCTGCCGAGTCACCCTCGACGATGTACAGCTCAGAGCGCGCCGGGTCCTGTTCCGAGCAGTCGGCCAGCTTGCCGGGCAACGTTGTGTTTTCGAGCAGGTTCGCGCCCCGGCGCACCAGGTCGCGCGCTTTTTTGGCCGCGTCGCGCGCCCGCATCGAGGTCATGCACTGCTCGACAATGCGCTTGGCTTCGCGGTGGTTCACTTCCAGGAACTCCATGAAAGCGTCCGACGTGACCTGCGACACTGCGCCCTGGACTTCTGGGTTCATGAGCTTGACTTTGGTCTGGCTCTCGAACTGCGGGTCCGGGTGTTTGACGCTGACAATGGCTGTCAGCCCTTCCAGCGTATCATTGCTGGAGAAGTTGGGATCTTTCTCTTTAAGCAGGCCCGCTTTGCGCGCGTACAGGTTGATCGTGCGCGTGATGGCGGCGCGCAGCCCGGCCTGGTGACTGCCACCATCCGGCGTGTGGATCGTGTTGGCGAAGTAGAGTTCGGTCGTGGTGGATGAATTCGTGTACTGGAACGCGACTTCCACCCCCACTGTGAACGGCTTGCGCCCGTTATCCTCAAACTCGATTTCCAGCTCGCGTTCGGCGAAGATCGGGTCGTGGAGTTGGGTGCGGTTGCGGTTCAGGTAGCGCACGAACGAGCGAATCCCGCCTTCGAAGTAGAAGGTCATTTCTTTCGGGAAAGGCTGCACTCGCTCATCGCGCAGCGTGATGCTGATGCCGCGCGCCACAAACGCCATCTCGCGGAAGCGCTGCGCCAGCGTATTGAAGTTGAAATCCAGCTCTTCCATGATCGTGGCATCCGGCTTAAACGTGATGCGGGTGCCGGTCGGTTCGTGCGGTTCCAGGTCGCGGATGATTTCCACCTCGGTCTGCGGGATGCCGATACGGTATTCCTGGCGGTGGACCTTGCCATCGCGCCAGACCTCGGCTTCCATCCATTCCGACAGCGCGTTCACCGCCGAAACACCAACGCCATGCAGACCACCGGACACCTTATAGGCGGACTCATCAAACTTGCCACCTGCGTGCAAAACCGTCATGACGACCTGCAACGTTGAAACGCCTTCGTCGGGGTGAATGCCGACCGGGATGCCGCCGCCATTGTCAGCCACCGATACCGAGCCATCTTCCAGCAGTGTGATCTCAATGTAGTCGCAGCGCCCGGCCAGCGCTTCATCGACAGAGTTATCTACCACTTCGTAGATCAGGTGATGCAGCGCGCGAATATCCGTGCCGCCCACGTACATGCCGGGACGCATTCGGACTGCTTCCAGGCCCTTCAGTACCCGTACACTTTGTTCTGTTTGTCGTGCTATTTGCTCCGCCACTGAGAAGCCTCCTACAGTTCTACCGACACACACCACCTATTATGCCAACCGAATCGAGCACAAATAAAACAAAGGCCATAACCAGGGATGACCATAAAACACTGGTGGGGATTGTCAATTCTCTGGCAATGCTGAGGTCAAACTGGCCGTCTGTCTGGTTGGTAACATCCCACTTACAAAGCCGGAAAAGAACGAATGTTCGCCCTTTTTTATGATTATAAATCATTTCCGAAAAACGGCCAATTTCCTCTTAAATTATACCTCAGGAGGGGCGTTCGAGCAAAGTTGACCCTGTTCCTATGGCTGGTACAATCGGGTGCATGAACAAACCATCAATCATTGCCGTCTTAACGGATTTTGGGCTGTCGGATGCTTATGTGGGCACGATGAAGGGCATTGTGCTGTCGCTGTGCCCCACTGCGCGTATTGTTGACCTGACGCACGACATCCGTCCCCAAAACGTCAAACAGGCGGCATACGTGCTGCTGACCGCGTACCGGTTCTTCCCGCCGGGGACGGTGTTCCTGGTTGTGGTTGATCCCGGCGTCGGCACCCAGCGCAAGCCCATTGCAGTGCAGACAGATCGCGGGTTGTTTGTTGCGCCGGATAATGGCGTGCTGAGTTACGTGCTGTCCGTTGTGGAGCTTCAAGCCGCTGTCGTGCTGGATAACTCGGACTACCATCTGCCGGACGTCAGCGCAACGTTTCATGGCCGCGATCTCTTTAGCCCGGTAGCCGCACACCTGGCCAACGGCATGCGGCTCGAATCGTTGGGATCAGCGCTGGACCAGCTCAAGCACCTGCCTGAACCCCTCCTGGAAGTCGCCTTGCCGGATATTCGCGGCGAAGTGCTGCACACCGACCATTTTGGCAACATCATTACCAGCATTGGGCACCTGCGCTGGATAGGCGCCGACCGGCTGCAATTGATTCCGGAGTTTGGCCCCGACCAGGCGGCCTGCTACGAATTGGACGCAGCGGCCTGCCGGGTGACCGTTGGCAGCCACACCCTGCACCGCATTCGCACTACCTACGGCGCAGTGCCGGTGCAGCGCCTGACGTCCCTGGTGGGCAGTTCGGGGCAGCTTGAGATCGGCATGAACCGGGGCAAGGCGGCACGTACCCTGGCCGTTTCCATCGGCGATTCAATTACGCTCCATACGGGGTAGTTGACGAATATAGACGCGCTGGTAGAGGAGAAAAGACTTAGATGTGGGAACAATTTGTGATCGAAGGCAACCATAAGCTGCACGGCGAGGTGACGGTCAGCGGCAACAAAAACGCCGCACTGAAGATGCTGCCCGCCTGTTTGCTGACTGAAGAACCGGTGGTGCTGCACAACGTACCCGATATCGCCGACGTGCGGGTCACGTTTGATCTACTGCGCAACCTCGGCGCGGAAGTTGAGTTTCTTGGTGATCACCGGGTACGGGTTCATGCCAGCGATATCTCGACCTTTGCGCTGGATCGCGAATTGTCCCAAAAAACGCGGGCGTCGATTGTATTCGCTGGTCCGATGCTGGCGCGCTTTGGCCAACTGGAACTCCCTCCGCCCGGCGGTGATGTAATCGGGCGGCGGCGGCTGGATACGCACGTCCTGGCGCTGCGCAAGCTGGGAGCAACCATCGACTTCAACGATACGTTTCAGATGCAGGCCGACGGGTTGCGCGGCGCGGATATTCTGTTGGACGAGGCCAGCGTGACTGCGACGGAAAACACCGTGATGGCGGCAACGCTGGCCCAGGGAACAACCATCATCCGCAACGCCGCATCTGAGCCGCACGTGCAAAACCTGTGCCACATGTTGAACGGCATGGGGGCGCAGATTTCCGGCATCGGCACCAACTGCCTGACGGTGGAGGGCGTCGAGTGGCTGCGGGGCGGCGAGTTTCGTGTCGAGGCGGATTACCTGGAAGTGGTCAGCTTCATCGGCGCGGCAGTTGTCACGGGCGGCGAAATCCGCATCCGCGAAGCCGATCCTCACTATCTCGATATGGCCGCGCTGGTCTTTCACAAACTAGGCGTGACCTGGGACGTGGACGGAAACGACATTCTCGTCCCGCGCGGGCAACCGCTGGTCATCGAGCGCGACCTGGGCAACCAGATTCCAGAGATCAAGGCCCAACCCTGGCCCGCCTTTCCATCGGACCTGATGAGTATTGCGCTCACGGTCGCTACCCAGTCGGCAGGGGCGGTGTTGTTTCATGAGTGGATGTACAACAGCCGATTTTTCTTCACGGACAAGCTGAGCAGCATGGGCGCGCGCATCTTCCTGTGCGATCCGCATCGCGCGGTAGTGCACGGCCCGACGGTGCTTCATTCTGTGCCCAACATCAGCAGCCCGGATATCCGTGCGGGGATGTCGCTGCTGCTGGCGGCGCTGTGTGCACGCGGCACAACCACGATTCGCAATATCGGCCAGATTGATCGCGGCTATGAACGGGTCGAGGAGAAATTGCGCGGTTTGGGCGCGCAAATCTGGCGAGAAACGTTCGAGGACAATCCAACGGGGTGACGGGAATTCCATCACCCCGCGATGCTAACCAGCTTTAGCTAATCTGCTTAATCATCACACCGGAACAAAACGTCGCCCAACCCCAGCAAATAATCGAAAGCGCTGAGCGCGGCTTTTTCGCCATCCCCCAGGCCCATCAACACCTGGTAGGCGCTGGCATCCGTGACATCACCGGCGGCGAAGATTCCGCGTTTGCTGGTGCAGTTACGCGCATCCACTTTGATGAACCCACACCCGTCCACATCGACCATGTCCAGCACCAGGTCGGAATTGGGGATCAACTGCTTTTCGATGAAAATGACATCGGTGGGGATTTCTTCTTGCTGGCCATTAGCGTCTTCGAGCACAATGGAACGCGCAAATGTGTCGCCTTTGACCTCGACCGCGCGGGTGTGTCGCTTGACGACCACATTCCTGGCCGATAGCACGTTTTGCCCCACCGCCGTATTCAAGTCGCCATCCCCCTGTGCTACCAGAATCACCTGGGTGGCGATACGACTCAGTTCCGCGACGGCGCGCAACGCCAGCACCTCGTCCCCAATCACGACTACGTTGCGGTCGACTGTCAGCGGGGCATAGGTCATGGCGCTGTAGCACAAGCCCTTCAGCTCGAACTCATCTTCGCCGGGAATGTTCAGACGTTCGCCAACTGCGCCCATCGCCAGGATGATCGTCTGGGTTTCGTAGGTTTTGCCGTCCGCGACATGAATGCGGAAGCCGCCCTCGATCTCCTCGATTTGGGTAACCAGCGCCCGCACCCGCATGAATTCCAGGTAGTCGAGCTGGGTGCGGAAGCGTTTAATTGTTTCGATGCCAATGGCGACCTGATAGTCTTCCACCCAGGGGAGCTGGAGGTGGCGTTTTGTGCGCCCGCCCAGCCCTTTGGAGATGAACAAGGCGTCCATGCGCTTGCGGACGGCGTAGGCGGCGGCGGCCAGGCCCGCCGGACCACCACCGATAATAATAAGTTCGTGCATCATAATTCTCTATATTCCTCTCTGTAGGTTATTCTTCGTCGGATTCAGGCGCAGCGGGAATCAAGCCGTCGCGCATCATGATCTCGGTAGCCTCGCGGGATGCCTTGATCATCTCGGTGGCGCGTTGATATTCGTCTTCATAGGTGATCGGCTCTGGCAGTTGGGTGAGACCCTGTTCCTGGGCTTTCATGGCGACCACGGCAGCCAGGTGTGGGAAAAGCTGCCATTCGGTCATGGGTGGCAGGATGTAGTCTGGCGACAGCCCCTTTTCTTCCGCAGTTTCGGCCAGCGCAACGGAGGCTGCAATCGCCATTTCGTCGGTAATGGTAGTCGCACGCACGTCCAGCGTACCCCGGAAGATGCCAGGAAAACACAGCGAGTTGTTGACCTGGTTCGCAAAGTCCGAACGTCCGGTGGCCATGACGACGGCTCCGGCTTCTTTGGCTTCCCAGGGCCAGATTTCGGGGATTGGGTTGGCCCCGGCGAACACGATGGCGTCTTTGGCCATGGTCTTGACCCACTCCGGTTTGATGACGCCCGGTCCTGGGGTTGAGAAGGCGATCACTGCGTCAGCGCCCCTAAGCGCTTCCTCAACACCACCTTCGATTTCCTCCCCATTGGTGAACTGACACAGGTACCACTGCTGCACAAATTCCGAGCGGCGCATATAAATATCGCGGCGGTGCTTGCCCAGGATGCCGTTGATGTCGACCATCACGCAGTTGGATGGGTCTACGCCGTAAGCAAAGATCAGGCGCGAACAGGCGACGTTAGCCGCTCCCGCCCCAATGAACGCGATGCGCATATCCTTGAGCGACTTGCCAACCACCTTAGCCGCGTTGATCAGCCCAGCCAACACCACGCTTGCGGTACCTTGCTGGTCATCATGCCAGATTGGGATTTCGGCGTGTTCGCGCAGGGTATCCAGGATGCGGAAACATTTGGGCTGCGCGATGTCTTCCAGATTCACGCCGCCAAACGCGGGTTGCAGCATGAGCACGGTGCGGATGATCTCATCCGGGTCTTTAGTGTCCAGCGTGATAGGTACCGCATCCACCCCGCCCAGGTATTTATAGAGCAATGCCTTGCCTTCCATGACAGGCAAACCGGCTTTGGGGCCGATATCGCCCAGGCCTAGCACGCGCGTGCCGTCGGATATGACTGCGACGGTGTTCCACTTGCTGGTATATTCGTAGACTAGGCCGGGGTCTTCGGCGATGGCGCGGCAGGGGGCCGCCACGCCGGGTGTATACCAGATGGCGAAATCTCCCAGTCCGCGGACTGGGCAGCGCAGCGCGGTTTGTGTTTTTCCGCGGTAGTAGTGGTGCAGGCGCATGGCGTCAGCCGCCGGTTTTTTTGCGCGTGCTAGGAGTTCTTCTTTGGTAATTGTCTCATCAACCATATATTTCGATCTCCGCTGTAGGCTAAATAAACTATTTGAACACCAGGTAAAAGCTCCTGGCGCAAAAAACAAAAAACACTCGGTCGGATTGTGTTGGTAAATGGTTCTTCCATTATATAGGAAGAAAACACTCCGTACCGGGTACCGTTGAGCAATCGGGTACTTCTGATTACTGGAGCTATTAACGTGCGAGTGGGAGTTACAAAGCCGGTGCTCGCATGGGCTCTGTGTAAACGAATGCAAGCCGCGGGACAAGTGGAGACCGAGGTGGGGACACCCACCCCGGCCTGTCAGCAATGTGAGGTTATTGCAGTTCGATGGAGGCGATGATGGGCTGGATGACTGCGTACTGGTCTTCGACTTCGTCCGGATGCGCGAAGAGCAGCACCGCGCCGACATAGGTGCCGCCAGGATTGAACATGATCAGGCGTTTGCCCTCGCCGACATAATCCACGTAGGCTACATCGATTGGTCCAATTGCGTCTGGCCGGACGTTGCTAAAGATCGTGTCCGGGTTACCTTCCCGAAAACCCTCGTCCAGAACAGCATTCAGCATGATAACCGGGGATTCGGGCGTCATGCCGAAGTCGATGAAGAAGATTTTGACACCCCACTGGCCGCGATTTTCCTCCTCCCCCTCTACGGAGATATTAAGCGCAGGCCATATCCAGCCGGCTGGCGAGGTGCCAAATGTGACGCTGTTGCCTTCCTCGTTGGGCAGCGGTTCCAGTTCGAGATCGGCTGGATAGTCAAAGCTGAACATGGTGGTGCTGAAGGGGATTGTTTCGCCGCCAGCGATGGGGTCCTCTGGTTCTGTGGGTTCTTCAGGCTCTATTGGTGCTTCATCCGCGAGCGGTCCGGTTTCCACGAGCAGGATGTATTCACCGCCTGAAACACTTAGAAAACTGTCGACAACAATCGAGTAGACGCCTGTTTCCGGCAGCGTGACGATGATTTGTGAAGCAAGACCGGGCACATCTTCGCCATCATCGTTGAACGCGATTTCTTCTCCGTCGAGCAGCAGGGTGAGGGTGGTGTCCCACTCGGCAACGGTGGTCAGCGTCAACAGTTCGCCCGCCTGCCCTGTGTAAGACCATGTCTGCGACTCACCGGGCGTGGTTTCACCCTGGTTTTCACCGATCATGGCCACCGGGATTCCTGATTCGGCAGACGGTTCTGGGGCTGACTCTAGTGAGGGCCCAGTCGCTTCGCCACCTTCGGCAGCCTCTGGCAGGCCCCACAGTCGCACGGTGTCGTCGTCAGCGCCGGAGGCAAGTAGAGAGCCATCGGGCGACCAAGCGACCCCGTACACCCAGTTGGTGTGTGTGTCCAACACAGCGAGTTCTTCGCCACTCTCCGCGTTCCACAACCGCACCGTCTCATCTTCCGAAGCGGAAGCCAGCAGTGTGCCGTCCGGTGACCAGGCGACATCGAAGACGACATTGGTATGGCCCTGCACCGTGACGATCTCGGTGCCCGTAGCGGCATCCCAGACGCGGACGGTGGTGTCTGCCGAGGCAGAGGCCAGTCTTGTGCCGTCGGGCGACCACTTCACCGAGTAGACCCGTCCGTCATGACCTTCGAACAAAGCGAGTGGTTCACCGCTCGCTGCGTCCCACAGCCGCACGGTGTTATCGTCCGCGGCAGTTGCCAGGCGCGCGCCATCCGGCGACCAGGCGACCTTCAGAATACCGGCAGTGTGACCTTCTAACACGGCAAGGGCTGTGCCACTGGCTGCATCCCAGAGGCGCACCGTATGGCTGGTCGTGAACTCGAAATCGGTGGAGGCCAATCGTGTGCCGTCCGGTGACCAGACGACCGATGTAACGCTATAGGGATGTCCTTCCAGAACAACGCGCTGGGTGCCGCTGGCCACATCCCACACGCGCACCGTTTGATCAGCCGAAGAGGATGCCAATTGTGTTCCATCGGGCGACCAGGCTACGCCAGATACTGAGGCGGTGTGGCCTTCGAAGACAGTGATTTGCTCCCCGGTGGCTGTATCCCAGACCCGCACAGTTTGATCACCTGAGGCAGATGCCAACCGTGTGCCGTCGGGTGACCACGCTACCTCTCGTATCCAGGCGGTATGGCCTGTGAGCACGTTTAGTTCCTGGACCTGACTGGCGTTGGAGATGGAAATCATTGTATTTTCGGTAACAGGGGCCGGGGCTGTTTCGCTTCCTCCAACGGTGCCATTGCAGCTATCAATCAACGTGCGCGCGCTGCTCAACAGGGTGGAAGCTGCCGGAGCGTCTGGGGCAATGGCGGCCTGGTCGATCAGGTTTCTGGCTCCTGGCAATGTGTTGCACGTTGCTTGCAGGTCGGGCGTGAGCAGCGCACTCGCGCCGAAAAGGAGGGATTGGGCGGTGGCCAGGTCGCCCCCATCGAGCGCAATCTGGGCCTGGTCCAGCAAAGTGTTTACGGCGGTGAATTCGTCGTCGCCCTGCGCAGCTACACCGCTGACCGCTGCCAGCAGACCACTCACCAGCACAGTCACCGACGCAAACACCAGCATCAAGCGTATAATTTTCACGTGATTCTCCTGTAACTACTGTGTAGAACAGCGAAATCTTTGTTGGGGTTGGGCAGTACCTACCCCGCTCTACCACAATCTGTGTTCCGCCATCTCAGCGCTAGCGTAGTTCGATGGAGGCGATAATAGGCTGTACTACCTCGTATTGCTCCTCAATCTCATCCGGGTGGGAATAGAGAAACACAACACCGACATAGGTACCGCCAGGATTGAACATAAACAGGCGTTTGCCCTCGCCCACATAGTCCACATACGCCACGTCATATTGCCCGATGGTGCTTGAAGTCACGTCGCTGAAAATCGTATCGGGGTTTTCTTCCCTAAAGCCACCATCCAGGATGATATTCAGAGAAACAACAGGATAGGACGGTGTTGTCTCGATGTCAATAAAAAAGATATCCAACCCCCACTGCCCACGATTTTCCTCTTCCGCATCCACCGCCTGGGTGAGTACTGGCCACAGCCAACCCATGGGCGAGGTGCCCAATGTGACGCTGTCACCTTCGTCACCGGGGAACGGCTCCAGATCGATCGTGGCAGGGTACTCGAAGCTGAAGAAGTCTGTGCTGAAGAAGATCGTGTCATTGTCGGTGGGCGTGATGGTCGGCTCTGCTAGTGGGGTGACGGTCGGTTGGGGGGGCGGTGACGGTTGTGCCGCGATGTTAGTGGCACCGGGTTCTTGCACACCCCACACCCGCACGGTGCTGTCACTCGAGCGCGACGCGAGCCGGGTGCCGTCTGGTGACCACTCGACGGCGCGTACCATGTCAGTATGGCCTCCCAGGACGGCGAGTTGGGTGGCGTTGACGGCATCCCAGACGCGGACGGTTTCGTCTGGGGAGGCGGAGGCGACCATAGTGCCGTCCGGCGACCAGGCAACTGTCCACACCGAATCGGTATGGCCTTCTAGCAAAGCGAGTTGTGCACCGGTGGCTGCATCCCAGACACGCACGGTTTGATCATGCGATGCGGAGGCGACCATGGTGCCGTCCGGTGACCAGGCGACATAGGTAATCCATAGGGTATGGCCCTGCATCACGGCGAGTTGTGCCCCGGTGGTGGCATCCCACACGCGAACGGTTTCATCCGGCGAACTAGACGCCAGGCGTGTGCCATCCGGCGACCAGACAACTACCCACACCGAGTCGGTATGGCCTTGCAACACCGCGAGTTGGGTTCCGGTGGCCGCATCCCACATGCGCACGGTGTTGTCATACGAACCAGATGCTAACAGCATCCCATTTGGCGACCAATCGATGAAAGCTACTGGCCCGGTATGGGCGGCCAGAACATTGAGTTGGGTGCCGCTGGCTGCGTCCCAGATGCGCACAGTATCGTCTTCCGAGCCGGATGCCAGCAGCGTGCCATCCGGCGACCAGGCGACCACCCAGACTGCTTCAGTGTGGGTGTCCAACACCGCGAGTTGGGTCCCTGTCGCTGCATCCCAGACGCGCACGGTCGCATCTTCTCCAACGGATACTACGCGCGTGTTGTCCGGTGACCAGTCCAGGTCCAGGATGGTATCGGTGTGTCCCTGCATCACGGCGAGTTGTGCGCCGGTGGTTGCGTCCCACACCCGCACGGTATTGTCACTCGACCCCGATGCAACCCGTGTGCTGTCCGGCGACCAGGCGAATGTCCACACCGCAGCGGTATGCCCGGTCATTACCTGCAGTTCCTGGACCTGGTTCACATTGGCAGTGGTGATGGGTTGGGCGCGATCAGTCGATGAAGTGGAAACACCTGTTCCGCTGTCCCCATTGGCACCTGGGCAGGTATCGATCAGGGCCCGCGCGCTGGTAAGCAGGTTGGAGGCTGCCGCCACATCTGCAGCGGTTGCTGCCTGGTTAAGCAGGTTTCTGGCCCCAGGCAGCGTGTCACACGTTGCCTGTAGGTCCGGGGTTATCAACGCGCTCGCGCCGATGAGCAGGGATTGGGCGGCGGCCAGGTTGCCATCTGCCAGGGCGACCTCTGCCTGCACCAGGAGTGTGTAGATGGCAGTGAACTCGTCGTCCCCTTGCGCGGCCACGATGGTCGCTGACGCAAGCAGCACGATTACCAACATGAGGCGTAAGAATTTCACGACACCCTCCCATAAAAACTGTGGACATGTAAAATGGCTATCCAAAGGCCGAGGTGACAACTAACCACCCCGGCCCGACAAGCAAACCTGCTATCTCAATATTAGCGCAGTTCGACGGAGTCGATGATGGGTTGGACAACCTCGTATTGTGTATCGACCTCATCCGGGTGGGCGAAGAGGAACACAATACCCACATAGGTACCACCGGGATTGAACATGATCAGGCGTCGCCCTTCACCGATGTAGTCAACGTAGGCCACATCGTACCGCCCGATGGTGTCTGTGCGGACGTTGCCGAAGATCGTGTCCGGGTTATCGTCCCGGAAGCCACCATCCAAGACGGTATTCAGCATGGACGTGGGTGAGGTGGGCGCAGTACCGAGGTCCAGGAAGAGTATGTTGATGCCCCACTGGCCACGGTTGTCTTCTTCTGGCTCGACTGGCAGGCTGAAGACCGGCCACAACCAGCCGATAGGGTCGCTGCCTAACGTGACGCTGTCGCCTTCGTCGCTGGGGAAGGGTTCCAGCAAGAGGGGCGCCGGATACTCGAAGGTGAACAGGCTCGTACTGAAGGGGATCGTGTCAGCTTCGGCAGGGGCTTCCGTTTCTTCCGCTTCTGCGTATTCATCCGCGGCTTCCTCAGCGAAGTCACTTTCGGCTGAGGCTTCTTCCTCGTAATCCTCAGCTTCTTCAGGGCAACCATTGGCTGACGCAGGACCCGCTTCAGCAGGACAGAGATCTTCAGCATCGGCAACTCCGTCCCCGTCACTGTCGATGATGAAATCCACACAATCAGCGATGCCATCGCCATCAAAGTCGACTGAGTCATCTTGCCCCGGACACAGGTCTACCGCATCGGCAACCCCGTCACCATCTGAGTCTGCGATAGTGTATCCTTCAGCTTCATCCTCGTAGTCACCTTCGGCAGGAGCTTCGTCCGCATACTCGTCCTCGGCTTCGTCGCCGTAGTACTCATCGTCGGCTGGGGCGTCGTCTGCGTAGTCGCCTTCGGCGGGAGCTTCGTCCTCATACTCGTCCTCGGCTTCGTCGCCTTCGCGATCGTATGTTTCGCTTTCCGCTTCCTCGCGTTCCGTGAAATCGCCCTCGGCGGGGGCTTCGTCCGTATACTCGTCCTCGTCCTCGGTGTCTTCGGCTTCGGCATCCTCGTCGCCATAGTCCTCAGCGTCCGCCGCCTCACTCTCCGCCGACTCGATGACCAGCGTATATTCCCCACCAGATTCATTGAGATAGCTGCCTACGACAATAGTGTAGGTGGCGGTTTCTGGCAGAGTGATACTGATTTCTGAGTTATAGTTAGGCAGCCCGCCGCCGTCGTCGTTGAAGGCAATCTCATAGCCGCCTTGCATCAGCATAAGGGTCGTATCCCATTCGGCGACGGTAGAAACAGTCAGTTCCTCACCCGCCTGCCCCTGGTAGGACCAGGTCTGGGTGCTGCCAACGACGACTTCACCCTCGGTTTCACCAATTACGACCAGGGGGTACACAGTGTCGTCGGTGACGGGGGCGCTCTCAGTGGGAATAACCGTGCCCGGTTCTGGCAAACCCCATATCCGCACGGTGCGATCAACAGACGTCGTAGCGATCTGAGTGCCATCTGGGGACCAGGCCACACCCCAGATGCCATCGGCGTGATCGCGCAACACGGCCAGTTGAGTCCCGTTGGCTACATCCCAGATGCGCAGCGTGCGATCACCCGAGCCAGACGCCAACAGCGTCGAGTCTGGGGAAAAGGCGACCGTCACCACCGAGTCAGTATGATCGCGCAAAACGGCCAGTTCGGTGCCGCTGGCTGCATCCCACAGCCGCAGCGTATTGTCCCGCGAACCGGATGCGATTGTTGTGCCATCTGGTGACCATGCCACATCCAGAACACTGTCGGAGTGACCGTTCAAGACAGCGATCTGGCTGCCGCTGGCTTGCTCCCATACGCGCACGGTGCTATCACCCGAACCCGAGGCCAGCATCGTGCCGTCTGGCGACCAGACCACATCGAATACCAGGTCGGTGTGACCGGTCATCACGCTCAGTTGGGTACCACTGGCTACATCCCACACCCGTACATTGCCATCGTCGGAACTGGATGCTAGGCGCGTTCCATCGGGTGAGAAGGCGATTGTTCGCACCCAGGAGTTATTGTCTATCACCATAATTTGGGTGCTGCTGGCTGCATCCCAGATGCGCAGCGTGCCATCACCCGAACCCGAGGCCAGCCGGGTGCCATCGGATGACCAGGACACTTCGCTTACACGGTCGTTGTTCTCTTGGAAGATTGCGACCTGGGTGCCGCTGGCTGCGTCCCAGACGCGCACGGTTTGATCATACGAGCCGGAGGCCAGTTGTGTGCCATCGGGCGACCAGGTGAGTGCCCCCACCGAGTCGGTATGGCCGTCCAGCACAAGCAGGGCCTGGACCTGGGCTGCATTGGCGGCAGTGATACCCTGGTAATCGCTGGCGAGTGGTGGTGTGTCGACCACAACAGCCCCACCGCGGCAATTATCGATCAAGGCGCGAGCGCTGGTTAGCAGGGTGGATGCGGTTGGCACATCTACGGCAGAAGCCGCCTGGTCTAACAGGATTTTGGCTCCCGGAAGCGTATCGCAGGTGGCCTGCAGCTCTGGTGTCATCAACGCACTGGCCCCGATGAGCAGCGACTGGGCCGTCGCCAGATCGCCATTATCTAACGCGATTTGCGCCTGATCCAGCAGGGAAATGACGGGCGTCAACCCATCCTGAGCCAGGACCGTGGCAGGTAGTGGGATCAGCGACATCACTACTAATAGAACCATCAGTGTAAATGCCCGTGAGTGTTTCATCGGTTATAACGCTCTCCTTGAATGATAATTGCTTTCGCCAGCATGAGGTTAAGCACGGTTAAGTTATTTAGAAGTGGTATGTAAAACAAAACCGCTTGAAAAGACAAATTCCCGCGGAAGATATTGTATCACTTTCGGCATAGACATGCCTTGTTTTTCGTTTGGCCCGTCGCGATGATCGGACCTGTTGACCATAGTGTTTTGGGGTGGAAACAACCGGGCAGGAAAGGGTCTCACTACCAGAAAAATCGCCCTCGTCTGCCCATACGGGTCCTGCGCTTTCGGGCTGTTGGACCAAACCAGCCGACGCAGGGTTTGTGCAGGCAGAGGGGCGATGAAGCGATCTAGAATGTGGCAACAGCTATCGGTGTTACCTGTTGGTTACGTCTTTCGGCGCTGGCTAGTGCGAACAGCTAGCGCTACGGCTACCGCTTCGGTTACCGGTTACTCCCGGCCATTGCTGCTGGCGGTTGGGGGAGCGGGTTCGGGTTGGTCGTATTCAAGTAGCAGTGCCTGGTAGCGGTCGCGGTACATCGCGGCGCGGGCGCGCTCAAGCTGCCACAGCCGGTCAGCGCTGCCCTTGACCGCACCCAACAGCGCTTGTGCATCGCTCAAACTGTGGTTGTAGCGCTCAATCTGTTTATCGTGGTTGCGCCATGCCTCATCATTGGTCAGTGTGAACTGCTTCCAGCGCTTTTGATCGTCGGCGATCCAGTCGTTCCATTCCTGGCGGAAGCGCTCTTCAGAAAGCCGCTGCATCTCGGCCACCTCGTTGATGCGCCGGCCCAGGCGTTCGGCAATGCGTTCGAAGTCTTCGACCACTTTGCGCATCTGGCGGTGGGTTTCGGCCCAGGCTTCGAAGCGCTCGGCATAGCGCTGCATGTTTTCGTCGTACAGACCAAAGCTGCGCGCCAGTTCAGTCACCTGCTGGTCGCGCTGCTGAAGCAGCAGGGTTTGCTGGTCGATGAACTGCTGGATTTCTTCACGCCGGTCCCGTTCGGCAGTGCCCAGCTCCAGGATACGTTTTTCGTTGCGCAGCACCATTGCTTCGATGGCTTCTTGCTTGGGGCGCAGGCTGTCGATCTGCTTTTGGATTTCGGGCAGTTCGGACTGCGCATCCGAGATGCGGCGTGCGTCCTGACGGCGCTGTTCTTC
>JAADYV010000235.1 GCA_010092855.1 Chloroflexota bacterium
ACGTGGTATTCCAGGATAGTCGTCAGGCGTCCGGCGTTGCTTGCGCTGAAGGCATCGGCAGGCTGCATCCCGGCCTGGGCCAGTTCGTTGACAAACGCCGTATCGATTGGGGCCAGAAGTGTGAATTCGCCGCTTTGCAGCTGGGTGTCTAACCCGGTGACCTGGAGCGCTTGCAACAGCAGCGTAAAGCGGCCATCGCGTTCCAGGGTACCGATGATGTCATCCGACGTGCTGCTCTCGGTGGCTTCATCCGTACCATCAGCTTCCTCATCCGACAGAATCAATTCAAATGGATCAATCGGATCGTTGGTTTGTTCTGTCAAACTAGTCAAGTCTTCCGGATACAGGACCACATTGACCACATGTACCAACCCGTTGGAAGCCGGGAGGGGATCGCCAATGATGCGCCCGTAATCGTTGAGAAAAATAGTGCCGTTTTCGGTGTTCCCGATGCGTCCGGCATAAAGAATGTCCGCAGCGGAATTCATTTCGCACAGCGACTTAGAGTTGAGCTTGCTGGTGAGGAGCGCTTCTGGCTTCTCTGTCATGAAAAAGAAAGCCTGTCCGCTTTCCTCTGGGGCCAGCACTGTTTCCAAAACATCAAACTGCGCATACTCATCGACAGGCAACGGCGTGGGTGTATAGTAAGCCGTTGCTTCCAGGAAACCAGGGATTTGCCCGGTATAGCATGCCATACTAGCAAGCATCAGGGCAGAGATGACTACAAACACAGCGCCCCAGATGCCAAATTTTGTTTTGTTCACGTTCGAATATCTCCTCGTCGTTAGGTTCCGCGCAACCGCGGGTCGAGCGCATCGCGCAAACCGTCACCCAGGAAGTTAAAGGACAGGGTTGTGATCACCAACGCCACACTCGGTACCAGCAAGAGATGGCGGTTGGAGAAGAAACCCCCATTGTCACGGACCGAACTGATCATCGACCCCCAACTGGGTGTGCCGGGTTGGATGCCAAGTCCAATAAAGCTCAAGAAGGCTTCGGTAAAGATATATCCCGGAATGGCCAGGGTTTCGGCCACGATCAACGGGCCGATCACGTTGGGCAGCAAGTGCACGAAGATAATACGCCGGTTGCTGGCCCCCACGGCACGGGCTGCTTCGACAAACTCTTTTTCACGGTACGAAAGCACTTGCCCGCGTGCCAGACGTGCCATACCGATCCAGCTCAATGCGCCCAGCGCGATGAACAGGAACAACAACCCACCCATGTCTTGGTTGAGCTCGAGCACGAAACCAACAAACCCCTCGCGCCCAGTGTCCTGGTATTCGTTCGCGATTTCGGTGAAGAATACCTGCAACAGAATCACCATGACCAGGTATGGAATCCCATACAAAAAGTCGATGATGCGCATCATGAAGTTGTCAACGCGCCCACCGTAAAAGCCTGCGATCACGCCGTAAATCAGGCCCACGATCAGGCTCATTGTCGCGCCTAGCACACCGACGGCCAGCGATACCTGCGCACCGTAGACAGTCTGCGACATCAAGTCTTTGCCCGACTCCGCGCCGCCTAGCAAGTAGCACCACTGCTTTTGGCTGTAGTCTGGATCGGGGCGGTAGCAGTGATCGGCCTGTACGGCCACCAGCGCTTCCCCGCTCAGCCAACTGCACCAATAGGGGTTACTATCCAGGTTGTCGCGGGCACACAGTCCAGGATCAGCAAACGAGTCTTGCCGTTCCAGGTTATCGGGATTGACGGTGTGTCTTGCCTTGGCCCCGGTGCGGTGATCCAGCACGCCGACGCGGGTCCACAACTGTGCCGTGATTGCGATGAAAAAGATCACCGCCAAAATACATAGCGCCACAATGGCCGCTTTGTTGCGACGGAAAAGCCGCCAGGCATCAACCCAGGGGTTGGCACCTTTTTGTTTTTCTTCATCTAAGGAAATGGGCTCTGCGCCTTCTGCGACTGCCATACCTTATTTCTCCTTTGAATATCTCCATGACCGGGTATGGGCATCATCCAAAGAGCCTTGCCGGTCGGTCTTATCGCACGGTTGCTACACCACCCGATGGCAGGCTACCCAGTGGCCGGGCAGTACTTCCCGTAGTTCTGGGTCTTCGTCATAGCAGACATCGACCGAAACTGGGCAGCGGGTGTTAAAGTTACACCCGTGTGGCGGGTTGATCGGGCTGGGTACATCACCTTTGAGAATGATACGCTGGCGTTGTTCTTCGACCACCGGGTCTGGTACCGGTACTGCGGACAGCAAAGCCTGCGTATATGGGTGCAGCGGGTTGATGTACAGTTCTTCACTTTCAGCGATCTCGACGATCTTGCCCAGATACATCACTGCCACGCGGTCACACAAGTGGCGGACCATGCTCAGGTCGTGGGCGATGAACAGGTAGGTTAACCCCAATTCTTCCTGGAGTTTCTCCAGCAGGTTTACGACCTGGGCCTGGATCGAAACGTCCAGCGCAGAAATCGGCTCATCGGCGACGATAAATTCTGGGTTCAGCGCCAGGGAACGAGCCAGGCCGATACGCTGCCGCTGACCACCCGAAAACTCGTGCGGATAGCGCCGCACAAAGTACGGGTTGAGGCCGACCATTTCCAGCAATTCGGCGACACGCTCATCGCGTTCCTTTTTGGTGCCGATGTTGTGGACGACTAGCGGCTCCGCCACGATGCGGCCAACCGACATACGGGGATTAAGCGACGCATATGGGTCCTGGAAAATCATTTGCATCCGGCGGCGCATCTTGCGCATCTTTTCGCCTTTGAGCGTGGTAATCTCTTCACCCTCGAACTGGACACTGCCTTCGGTCGCGCGATGCAATTGCAAAATGGTGCGTCCGGTGGTCGATTTGCCACACCCGCTTTCGCCCACCAGCCCCAGCGTTTCGCCTTCATAGATGTGGAAGCTGATGCCATCTACTGCCTTCACAGCCGCTACTTCCCGCTGGAACAGAATACCAGACTTGATCGGGAAGTGCTTTTTCAGGTTCTTGACTTCAACCAACACCCGCCTGCCATTGGCTGGGGAAACGTTCTTGGTTTGGGTATCAGGCATGGCTTGGTTCATGGATCACTTCCTCTTTACGAACATCAACCCAGCAAGCGGTGATATGGTCGGGTGATGCATCGGCTACTGGCAGCAGCGGCGGGTTTTCGTTGCACTTGTCAATGCGATAGATGCAACGCGGCGCAAAGGGACAGCCCGGCGGCAGATCGCGCATATCGGGTGGGGAGCCTTCAATTGAGAACAGTTTCTGGTTTTTCTGGTCCAGGCGTGGCAATGAACCCAGCAACCCCAACGTGTACGGGTGGCGTGGGTTGCCGTAAACTTCCTTCACCGGGCCGCGTTCGACAATGTACCCGGCGTACATAACCTGCACATTATCAGCCAGCCCCGCAACGACTCCCAGGTCGTGCGAAATCCAGATGATGGCCATACCGATCTTGTCGCGCAGACGGCGCACCAGGTCCAGAATCTGGGCCTGAATGGTCACATCAAGCGCGGTGGTAGGTTCATCTGCGATCAGCAATTGGGGATTGCACGACAGCGCCATAGCGATCATGGCACGCTGGCGCATCCCGCCTGAAAACTGGTGCGGGTAATCGTCCAACCGTTCGGTGGCGGACGGAATACCGACCATCGTCAACAACTCAGCCGCACGTGCGCGCGCTTGTTCGTTGTCCATGCCCAGATGCAGCTTGAGCGCTTCCGTGATCTGACGGCCAACGGTCAACACAGGGTTGAGGGACGTCATCGGGTCCTGGAAGACCATCGCAATCTCAGCCCCGCGTACCAGGCGCTGCTGGTTCTTGGACAGTTTGAGCAAATCGCGACCCCGGAAGAACACTTCTCCCTTAGGAATTTCGCCGGGCGGCTGCGGAATCAAGCCCATGATGGAAAGCGCGTGTACACTTTTGCCACAGCCACTTTCACCGACTACCCCCAGTGTCTCCCCTTCATGAAGGGGATACGAGACACCGTTGACAGCATGGACGATCCCTTCCTCAGTATGGAAACGGGTGGTGAGGTCCTTGACCTCCATTAAGACTGTCAAAAGTCTATCTCTCCTTTAGTCGCCGCTTGTACCTGAAAGCGACAGGCGGTGACAGAAATACACAACTGCGATTTGGAACGCACTACGGAAAATGCTGCAAAGGATGGTATTTTGGTAAACAACCACTTGCGAACATTTTGTAAAAAATAACCAGTATCCAAAGAGCATATCTTGAACGGTCTGGATAAAAAGTGATGTCTCTCCTTATATTCACCTGCATCCTGATATGCTTATTCACGGGCGTTGCGTTTGGTTCAAAATTCGTCGCTGATCTCCCCAGATTTGGCCTGGGGCGGAGTTATCCTTGACAGTGCCCGGCGGGTTTGCTACACTGCTGGGCGAAAGGCTCTGACGGAACAAGTAGGTGGTTACCTGTTTTCAGAGAGTCGCCGGATGGTGAAAGGCGGCAGCGGCACCCACTGAAATCCACTCCCGAGTAGGCCGCCTGTTGACCGGAATGTGGCCCTGGTTCCATTCCCTAAGACAGGCCGGGACCGCCCGTTAGCGCGGGGAGTTCAAAGACTCCGTGAGGTTTGTGCCGCGAGGCGCAGGCAAAATCCAGGTGGCACCACGAGCCCCTCGTCCTGGTTAATTCCAGACGGGGGCTTTTTCGTTGTTGAGGTGGATGGCAGGAGAGGAGAGCGGGATGGAATTCAACTTTATGAAACCCGGCATTTGGGATGGGCTGGTGTTGGCGACGATTTTCGTCGGGCTGGCATTGGCTATCTTGCGGCTGTACGCGGATTGGATGCTGCACCAGCACCGCCAGACCCAGGGTGATACACAGGCACCGGTTAGCCTGGGGGACAGTGAACAAGCGCCCAATCTCATTGAAAATGTTGAACCCTTTGACCCTGATCAGATACAAGGAGAATAGACCACCATGCTCGAAATCGCGCTCATTCGTGAAAAGCCCGAATGGGTCAAGGACCAACTTCGTAACCTGAACGACGAGGGTGCTATCGACCGCATCGATGCGATCCTCGACCTGGACGGGCGGCGGCGTGCCCTGCTGACCGAAGTGGAGGCCATCAAAGCCAACCGCAACAAGCTCAACAAGCAGATGGGCAAGTTTCGTGGGAACAAGAAACTGTCCCCGGCAGAGGTGATCGGCGGCGCGCAGGCTGCGGTCCGTGCGCTGGCGGACGGCGACATCGACGGTTTTCTCGCGGCGCTGGCCGAACCACCGACAGCCGACAACGTGGAACCGTCGGAGGAAGCGGTCAAGGCGGCGTTGGATGAGCTGACGGACAACCTCAAGAATCTGGGTGCCCGTGTGAGCGAACTGGACGAGGAGATTCGCCAGATCGAAGCCGATCTCAACGAGCATATGGTCTGGATTCCCAACATGCCACACAACAGCACGCCGGTGGCGCTGCACGAGGAAGACAACGTTATCCACGACGTCCAGGGCGATCTGCGCACGTTTGAATTTGATGCGCTGCCTCACTGGGACCTCGGCCCCATGCTGGATTTGATCGATTTTGAGCGTGGGGTGAAGACCTCTGGCACACGCTTCTACGTACTCAAAGGGGAAGGCGCGCGCCTGTACCGGGCCATGATCTACTGGCTGCTGGAACTGCACACCACCGAGCATGGGTATACCGAAATCTACCCGCCGTTCATGGTGCGCGAGGATGCGCTGTATGGCGCGGCCCAGTTCCCCAAGTTCCGCGACGTGGTGTATTTCGACGCTGAATCCGAGCTGTACATGCTGCCGACAGCAGAAGTGGCGCTGACCAACATGCACGCTGACGAAATCTTCGAGGAAGCCGACCTGCCGCTGCATTACGTGGCGCATACGCCCTGCTTCCGGCGGGAGAAGTTCAGCGCGGGGCGCGATGTGCGCGGCATCAAGCGCGTGCACCAGTTCGAAAAGGTCGAGATGTACAAGTTCACCACGCCCGAAACCAGCTACGACGAACTGGAATCCCTGGTGCAGAATGCGGAGCATGTTTGCCACTTGCTGGATATCCCCTACCGCCGCGTTGAGATCGTGACCGGCGACCTGGGCTTTGCGGCGGCCAAGAAGTACGATGTCGAGATGTGGGCTCCCGGTTGTGGGGAATGGCTGGAAGTATCGTCGTGCAGCAATACCGAGGCGTTCCAGGCGCGCCGCGCTAATGTACGCTATCGCCCGGCAGACGGTGGCCGGACCCAGTTTGTGCACACGCTGAACGGCTCCGGGCTGGGTATGGTGCGTGCCCTGATCGCGGTGATGGAGAACTACCAGCAGGCGGACGGCAGCATCGTGATTCCGGACGTGCTGCGGCCTTTCCTGGGCGGCCAGGAAGTAATTGAGCCTAAAGATTAGGCTCTCCGGCTGGTATAATGATTTTCAGAGACTCAAGTTGACCGGGTGATCGCGCTCTGCCACGTGCAGAGTGAGGAAAGTCCGCGCTCCACAGGGCACGGTGCTGGCTAACTGCCAGGCGGGGCGACCCGACGGCATAGTGCAACAGAGAGCAGATTGCCCTATTACATAGGGTGAGGGTGAAAGGGTGCGGTAAGAGCGCACCGGCGGCGGTGGTGACACCGGCGGCCAGGCAAACCCCACCGGGAGCAAGACCAAGCAGGAACGAGGGGCGGCCCGTCCCGTTCGAGTTCCGGGTAGGTTGCGCGAGGCGTCAGGTAACTGGCGTCCCAGATAGATGATCACCACCCGCTCCGGCGGGCACAGAACGCGGCTTACAGGTTGGCTTGAGTCTCAAGCATGTGTGGGCTGGGAGGGTATCACAATGATGCAGGGCTATCTGGTTCTGAATGGCGGAGAGGCGTTTTCGCCGCGTACACGGCAGGCGGATTATGCCTGGTTGCAGCACATCCGGCGGGAACCCAACCGGCCCCGGCTGGTGGTCATCCCCGTTGCGGTAATGGAGAACCCGCGCCGCGCTGCTGACCAGACCATGCGCTACTTCAGTCACCTGGCGACCTTCGCCGAGTTTCGCATGATTGTTGACCGGCTGTCGGCCAACGAGCCGGAAAACTACGAAGGATTGGATAAGCTCGAAGCGCTGGTGTTTCCGGACGGCAGCCCCATCGATATGGTGGAACGGCTGCGCGATACGCGCACGCTGGACGCGGTCCGGCGCGCGGTGACAGAACGCAAAGCAGCGGTGATGGGCACCGGAGCCAGCGCGATGGTGTTGGGGGCCGCGTACTGGTTCGCGCACGAATGGCTGCCCGGCCTGGGCCTGCTGCCCCACCTGGCGGTGCTGCCGCATCACAACCTGATCCAGATGCGGCTGCCCCCGGAACGGCTGCTAGCCGACCTGCCCTCCGACGTGACCCTGTTCGGCGTGGACGAAGCGACCACGCTGATCTGCCATCCGGACGGTTCGTTCCAGGTGGCGGGCGAAGGCGCGGTGACGGTCTACCACAGCATCGAAGAACAGACCGAGTACACTGACGGCGCGACGTTCACACTGTAGTTCATTTTCCTCAATCGGCCATTTCGGGTAAACCAAACTTTCTTCGGTATGAGTTAAGCACTGCAATAGTTTCTGCAGTGAGCCTTTGTTTCTTGAAGAACCACATTGAGGGATTGTCTTCGGGCATATTGAGAATCACACTGTTTCTCGCAATAGAATCAAAAATCCGCTCAATATCTGATTGAGATCCTTTTGGGTGTACTACTTCAGATGAATAGTCTACGGGAACCATCATATACGCATGGTTTTCTTTTAGAGAAAGGATATGCAGTAATTGGTTGAGCGCATCACGAATTTGCTGCAGGTCAGTCAAGTCAAAACGTTTGATTGATGTTTTTCCAGAAACAAAATCTTCCGCTAGGTGTGCTACATATGCATTTCGAAAATTGCGAAGAGATTTCAGTTTTTGCTTTATTGACTCCAGGATATGCTTCGCAGACTCTTGATGTGGTTTGAGTTGTTTGTGGTATTCCGGTTTTAGAAGACTCCCTAGTCGATTCTTGAATCGGTCAAATGTATGTTTGTTCCCATGATCAGTTGTTAACCTGGTAATAATCAATACCGCAGTTTGCATGAAATTGTCGATCAACATTCGGAAAAACGGAGAATAGTGAAAACCAAACAGATCAAGCGGGAAATCGAAGATCTGTTCGAGAATATAAACAGTCGTGTTCAATCGGACTAATTCACTGTAGAACCAATTGATACTATTCTCATATTCTGCGAAGGCTTCTAGGCTGACAAAATGGTTTTCTGTTGCGTTCATTGGCTTACTCCCTCACAAAAAATGAGGTGATCTTTGTTGACCACCTCATTCTACTCTAAACTCTTGGTCGCGTAAGCCCTAGACGACGATGTTGACCATGCCGCGCTGGGCCACAAAGATCACCTTGCGCGGCTGCTTGCCGTCCATGTGACGCTGTGCGCCCTCAGATTCCAGGGCCAGGCGCTTGGCGTCGTCTTCGCTGATGTCGGCGGGCACCTGGATGCGATCCCGCACCTTGCCGTTGATCTGCACCACCAGCGTGATTTCCTCTTCCGCCGCGATCTCCGGGTCGAATTCCGGCCACGCCTGGGTGTGGATCGAGTATGGGTGCCCGGTACGCGCCCACAGTTCCTCCGCGATGAAGGGTGTGAAGGGGGCCATCAGCAGCAGCAGCTTTTCGATGGCGCTGTTCCATGTTTCCACGCTGACGTTGTTGTCCCGGCGGGCGTCTTGCAGCGCGTTCTTCAACTCCATCAGGCCCGCGACCGCCGTGTTGAACCCGAACGAGCGTAGGCCATCGGTCACCTTGTCGATGACCTGGTGCACGATGCGGTTCAGGCTGCGGTCCGCTTTCGGATCAACCGCGCCGTTGGGCGTGTCACTGTTGACCACATCCCACACGTCGTTCAGCCAACGGATGACGCCTTGGATGCCCTGGCTGTCCCAGGGGCCGCCCTGCTCCCAGCGGAAGGCGAACATCAGGTAGGCGCGCACGGCGTCGGCTCCATGTGCGGCCACCAGTTCATCCGGCGCGACGACGTTGCCCTTGCTTTTGGACATTTTTTCGATGTCCAGGTGATAGCGAACCTGTTCGATGGTGGCGTCCGTCCCAAAGCCAGGCACATCGAAGGTGGTGTCTTCGTCGGTATCGACTACGTAGGAGCGCCCGTCGCTGCCTACCACCTCCAGCACCAGTTCTTTGCGCGACATAACCTCGCCCACGACCTGGCTGGCGTCCGCCGGGGGTATGTCGCGGCCATCAACCACCTGAATGCGAGCTGCGTTCAGCTTGCCGCCCTCAAACTCACCCGTTGCCACGACAATATCACCGTTGCGCGGCTCGCCCAGGATCATGCCCTGGTTGTACAGCGCCAGCATCGGCTCGTCGAACAGGTGCTCCACGTCCCGCCCCATGCTCTGCGCGACATTCTTGGTCGGTTCATAGATGCCGCAGTCGCGCATGGCTTTGGTAAAGAAGCGAGTGTACATCAGGTGCATGGTAGCGTGCTCGATGCCACCCGTGTATTGATCCACCGGCAGCCAGTAGCCGCCCTCTTCCGGATCAAATGGACCGCCATCAAAGTGCGGACTCAGGTAGCGCAACTGGTACCAGGACGAGCACATGAAGGTGTCCATCGTGTCGGTTTCGCGCGTGGCATGGCCGCCGCAGTCCGGGCAGGTCGTATGCAAAAAGCCTTCGTGCGACCGCAGCGGACTCTCGCCGGTGGGCTTGAAGTCCACGTCATCCGGCAGCAGCACCGGCAGGTCTTTTTCCGGCACAGGAACCACGCCGCATTGATCGCAGTACAGCATGGGGATGGGGGTGCCCCAGTAGCGCTGGCGGCTGATCAGCCAGTCGCGCAGCCGGTAGTTGACCGCGCCGTGCCCGGTGCCTTGCTCTTCCAGCCAGGCTGTTACGACGCCGACCGCTTCGTTCTTTTTGCCATCGGCGGAATAGCGCGCGGAGGTGCCGTCGAACTGGCCGCTGTTGACCATGATACCTTCGCCGGGCCAGGCTTCGGTCATGTTGTCAGGATTCAGGTCATCGGCGTCATCCGGCTGGATCACGATGCGGATTCCCAGCCCGAACTTGCGCGCAAACTCAAAGTCGCGCTGGTCGTGGGCGGGCACGGCCATGATCGCGCCGCTGCCATAGCTGATCATCACGTAGTCCGCAATCCAGATCGGGATGCGTTCCCCGTTGACCGGGTTGATGGCATACCCGCCGGTGAAGACGCCGGTTTTTTCTTTGCCTTCCGCCGTGCGGTCGATTTCCGTTTTGCGTTCCGCTTCTTCAACGTAGGCGTCTACGGCGGCGCGCTGCTCGTCGGTGGTGATCTTCTCCACCAGCGGGTGTTCCGGGGCCAGCACCATAAAGGTCGCGCCCCACAGCGTATCGGGCCGGGTGGTAAAGACTTCGATGGGATCGCCGTCTTCGGTGGTGAAGGTGACATGCGCGCCTTCGCTGCGCCCGACCCAGTTGGCCTGCATGGTCTTAACCCGTTCCGGCCAGTCGATGTGGCTGTGTTCCATCAGTTCTTCAGCGTAGTTCGTGGCGCGGAAGAACCATTGCTCCAGGTCCTTCTTGATCACGGGTGTTCCGCAGCGCTCGCAGTGACGGTCGTCGCCCCACACCTGCTCGCGGGCCAGCGTGGTGTTGCACTGCGGGCAGAAGTCAACGGCAGCGCCTTCACGGTAGGCCAGCCCGTTTTTGTAGAACTGCAGGAAGAACCACTGCGACCACTGGTAGTATTCCGGTTCGCTGGTGACGGCTTCTCGTTCCCAGTCGAACATTGCGCCCATCGTGCGCATCTGGCGGCGCATGGTGTTGATGTTCTGTTCCGTCCAGATTTTGGGATGGATGTTGCGCTGGATGGCGGCATTTTCAGCAGGCAGCCCAAACGCATCAAACCCCATCGGGAACAGCACGTTGTACCCCGTCATCCGCATCCAGCGTGCCCGTGCATCGGACGGCGTCATGGCATACCAGTGGCCGATGTGCAGGTCGCCGCTGGGATATGGCAGCATTGTCAGCGCATAGTGTTTGGGGCGATCAGGGTCAACTTCGGACCGGTATAACCCGTCCTGCTCCCAGCGGTCGGCCCAACGTGGTTCGATTTCTTGTGGCACATATTTGTCTGCCATCTGTGTTTTTCTGCTCCATAGCTAGTCAAGGATTCATCAGGATGCTATCGGCTGCAAACACAGCCGGAATGCATACCGTTACATAACCTGCTCTGCCTGTGCGCGGGCGGACACACGGCGGACCGCGAGAAGGCAGCTTGTTATGCGCCGGGAATATGTGCTGCAGATGCGATACATGCTGTTATTCCTTATCTGCTCACTCGTACAACACAAACGGCCCATATAGTTCCGGCATGTCGCCGAAACCTGGGCCGAGATAGTCAGATAAACGCACGTCGGCATTTAGCGGCGAACAGCCTGGTTGATCACTCAACTCCGGCCTGTCCCCGCTGCCTACGTGTTGGGATGTAAGCTAGCTTTTCGGTTTACTTCCGACGGGAATCGTCGCGTGAAGGAACCGGAAGGGGGACAGGCTGACGCGGACTTAGCGCCTCGTTGAGTGCGTCAATGAGTTCTTGAAGTCGTTCCGAGATTGTACGTCGCTTTTCTTTCGCCATCAGGGGTCCTTTTCCGATACCATCAAATGCCAAGCCAAATACGTCTATTTATAATCTACACCAAATCGGCGGCGGCAAATCTTAAAGTTAAATAAAAAAGCCCCTTCGTAAAGAATCCCTGACAAATTCAGGGACGAAGAGACTCCGCGGTACCACCCTGGTTGGCGGCGGTGTTCAATTAGAAAAGGAGGTGGACCCAAAGGGGCTCGAACCCTTGACCTCCACAATGCCATTGTGGCGCTCTCCCAAACTGAGCTATGGGCCCATTTCTGTGGTCGTGTGTGCCACCCACTCAAAGCGCATAACGGGCGCATCCGGCGCAGCTTACTCGGCTTCAGCCGCACAGCTCCTGGACGAGTTCAGCCTGGGCGCTCATTGTGGGCGCGTGCTGGGTTCCCACTCTTCCCAACTCACTGCAATGATGACCTACTACTTCCATTCATCGCTTGTGGCACATATAGATTTGGTAAATGTGAACAACATTCTAGCCGTGACGGGGTGCGTTGTCAAGGTTTTTTTCGACTAAATTGTATTCGGATACGCGAGCAACCCGCCGGATTTTGTTGCAAGGTCATCCCGAACACGTTTTTTCGATTCTTTAGAGAACCGTTGACAAATTTCGCCAGCCGTGCTACGCTCTACATCGTTAACAACTGCATAGTAGCAATTACCCCTTTTATCCAGAGAGGCGGAGGGACCGGCCCTGTGAAGCCTCGGCAACCAACTGCGCGTGCAGTGATGGTGCCAATTCCGGCAGAATGTGCATTCTGGAAGATGAGAGGGACCACGAGTGCTCTGCGTGTGTCATCCTTCTCTTTCCGAGAAGGATTTTTTGTTATACGGGGCGAGGGGTAGGCGCTGCTCACGGTTACAAAACAGTCAAACACGATAGCCATAGGAGCAAACATCATGACAAACACCAACGGACACACCTACCGCTTCAATACCCAGGCCCTACACGCTGGGTACCAGCCCGATCCGACGACCGGTGCGCGCGCTGTGCCGCTTTACCAAACGACGTCGTATGCTTTTCGGGATACTGACCATGCCGCCGCGCTCTTTGCATTGGAGGAGCCGGGCAACATCTACACCCGCATCATGAACCCGACCAACGACGTGGCCGAACAGCGCATCGCGGCGCTGGAAGGCGGCATCGCGGCGCTGGTCACGGCGTCGGGCCAAGCCGCCGAGACGCTGGCTATTCTGACGTTGTGCAATGCTGGGGACGAGATTATCTCCACCAGCGCGCTTTACGGCGGAACCTATACCTTGTTTTCTCAGAGTTTGCAGCGTCTGGGCATCACCGTGCACTTTGTGCAGGACAACGATCCGGCCACATTCGAGGCGCTCATCAACGACAAGACCCGCCTGATCTACCTGGAAACTATCGGCAATCCCAAGCTGCAAATCCCGGACTTTGAGGGCATCGCCGCTGTGGCCCATGCGCA
>JAADYV010000236.1 GCA_010092855.1 Chloroflexota bacterium
GAAGGACCGGTACAGCTCTTCGACGGCTTTCCTATGGGTGCGGATGCGGTCTTTGCCCTCGACCACCCCGGTTTCGTGATCGATGTACACCAGCGGTTTGATGTTGAGCATGGTGCCCAGCCAGCGCTGCGCATTCCCGATGCGGCCCCCTTTTTGCAGGTACTCGAGCGTGTCCATCAACACCAGCTGTACCATCGTGCGGCGGGCAGCGGCAGCCGCCGCCAGCATCGCGTCCACGTCACCCCCAGCCTCGCGGGCACGGGCCGCAGCCAACACCTGCCAGCCGGTGGTCATCGTTGGCCCCCGCGAATCCACGACGTGCACGGGTATCGCGGCCAGTTCGGCGGCTTGCTGCGCAGCGGAAAAGGTGCCGCTCATGGCGCTGCTAACCGTGATTGTGATGATCTCGTCCGCGCCGCGCTGCTGGACGTGCTGGTAGGCGCGCAAAAAATCTTCGACGCTGCCGTGTGCCGACTTAGGATACACCGGGTCGGATTCCAGGCGCGTATAAAACTCCTCCGGCGAGATATCAATTCGGTCCCGGAATTCCTCCTCGCCCCAGATGACGTAAGCGGGCACAATATGAATGCCGTACTGCTGGATCAAATCTGCGGGAATATCACACGTGCTGTCGGCGACCAGCGCAGTGTTTGAGTTTGCCATCGGCCAATCCTGTGTATCACTAAAATTCATTTAACGCTTAGATTGTATCGCGCGGGTGATGATTTTGCGCAACATTTGCCCCAACACCCACTCCACATTACACTGACGGCGGGAGAGAATGATAATGAGTGATTTTGCATTACCACCGCTGGCTCCGGAAGCGACCCTGATCAGCGGCGCGGTGGGCTGTGGCAAAACAGAAGCCACCATCGACGCAATCCTGGATGCGCGGCTGTTTCGCCCCTTCAGCACGATCTGGGTAGTGCTGGCCACCGGGCAGCAAATTCACGCCTTTCGGGAACGGCTGCTGGCGCGCAGCGCAGACAGCGACACCGCCGAAGATCGGGTGCAGTTCGGCGTGGAATTCTTCAACTTCGACACTCTGTACACGCGGCTGTTGGACGAGGCCGGGAACCCCCAACGCCAGGTGCAAGACACCGCCCGCTACCAGATTCTGCGCGACGTGATCGGCTGGCTGGCATCACGCGGCGACCTGGAACACTACGAACCCATCGCGCACACACCGGGTTTCATCGGGCTGGTGGCGGGCCTGATCCACGAACTCAAGCAGGGCATGGCGCTGCCCGAACGCTTTGCAGAGGTGGCAGAAACGCGCGGCCCCAAAGACCGCGACCTGGCCCGCATCTATACCGGTTACCAGGCGTTTTTGCTGGACCGGCGGCTGGTGGACCGCCACGGGGCGGGCTGGCTGGCTGTGCGCCTGTTGGAAGACCATCCCGCGCTGGCCAATGACGTGGACCTGCTGGTGATCGACGGCTTCGACCAGTTCAGCCAGGTGCAGCTCCAGGTGTTGACGGCGCTGGCGAGGCGCGTGAGCCGTACCGTGCTGACGCTGGCCGAAGCGCCGACCGCGCCGGGCCGTCACTTTCGTCGCCTGGCGCAGACCCGCGACCGCCTGCTGGACGCTGGAGAATCTCAGGCCGGGGAGCAGTTATGGCGCACCTGGACGCTGGACGACGCGCTAGGCAGCGGCTGCACCCGCAACCATCCCGCGCTGGATCACCTGGTGGGGCACCTGTTCCACAGCGGGGCGGCGGCCCATCGCGACCCCGGCGACGCCATGACGCTGCTCGAAGCACCGGACGTCGGGCGTGAAGTGGCCGCGGCGCTGCGGTTGGTTAAGCGGCGGCTGTTGGATGGCACGCCCCCGGAAACCGTGCTGATCGTGGCGCGCAGTATGCACCAGTACGCGGGCGCACTGCGCGAAACGGCGCGAGCCTTCGGTGTGCCGCTGGTCGTGCGGACTGGGATGCGGCTGCGCGACAATCCCGCCATTGCTTTGCTGCTACTGCTCATCGACCTGGCCGCGCTGGACTTCCCGCGCCGCGAGGTGTTGGACACGCTGCACAGCCCCTATTTCGCCTCACCCGACCTGACGCCGGACGCAGTCGCGCTGCTGGAACGGATCAGCCTGGAGCGGCAGGTGGTGCGCGGGCGGGCGACGTGGTTGGATGCCGTGCTCGATGCTGCCCACCCCCGCCGCAGCGAAAACCGTGACGAGTCGGGCGTGGGCCTGGATTCGGTGACGGCGCGCGAACTACACGAGGCGCTGGCGCGCCACTTCGACCGCATCACGCCCCCCGCCGACGGCACGACCTATGCCCTGGTGCGCTGGATCATGGACCTGATCGGGCCTGATCCCGACGCCGCAGCCGAGGATGAGATAGATCGGGCGGAAGATGATCCGCACACGGAAGTGCTGGTAGATGTACCTGATCCCGCTGTTCCACCCGATCATCTGGGGCTGGTGGCGTGTGTGCGTGCGGGGATGGACGCGGAACGGGTGGCGCGCGATATGGCCGCATTGCACGAGTTCCGGCGGGTGCTGCGCGGCATCCGGGCGGCGAGTGACCTGCTGGCCGGTGAGGGCGAGCCATATGTGGTCGAGTGGGGGGCCTTCCGCGCCGAGTTGGAGCTGGCTGTCGAACGCGCGCGCGTGACACCCGTCGGCGGGCGTAACCGGCTGGGCCGTGTCCTGGCCACCGACGTACTGGAAGCGCGCGGACTGCCCCACGAGCACGTCACGATCCTGAGCCTGTCGGAAGGCGTCTTCCCTGCCCCGGAATCCGAGGATGCGCTGTACCAGGAATCCGAGCGGGTCGAACTCGAAGCGGCGGGCATCGACATGCAGACCGTGCTGGAGCGCTCGGACGACATGAGCCTGTTTTACCAGGCAGTTGGGCTGGCGCGCGAAACGCTGACGCTGACCCGCTTCACGGTGGATGACAAGGGCAACGCAGTCCCGCCCTCGCCATATTGGACCGCCGTGCGCAGCGTGGTTGAGAACGTGGACGTCAAGCGGATTCCGGTCGGGTCCGCGCCGGGGATTATCGAGGCCGCAACCCTCAGCGAGGCAGCGGTCGCGCTGGCGGCGGCGCTCAGCGGGGAAGGCGTAGACGCTCCTGACGGGGACCATGGCGCGGCGGCACACAATGCGCTGCTGGAACGTGGCGCGATGTGGCCCCACGTTTTGCGCGCGCGTGCGCTGGAAGCCTGGCGCGAAGATTCCGCTGCGCCCTTCGACCGGCACAGCGGCCAGCTCACCGAACCGGACCTGATCGCGGCGGTGGGGCGGTTGCTGGGGCCGGAGCGGGTGTGGAGCGCCAGCCAGTTCAACGATTATGGTGTGTGCCCGTTCCGGTTTTTTGCGCGGCGGCTGCTGCGCCTGGAAGAACTTCAAGAGCCGGAGGAGGGGCTGGACGTATTGCAGCGCGGCCTGCTCAATCACACCATCCTGGAACGCACCTATGCCCAGGTGGGCGCGGAAGGGCTGGCCATCACGCCGGAGAACCAGGCGCGCGCGCTGGATATCCTGACGGCAGCGGCGGCGGACGTGTTCGCGGATGCACCGGCGGCCTTGGGCTTCCGGCCCTCGGCAGTGTGGGCACAAGAGCGCGCGGAAATCGAGCGGCGGCTGGTCTGGCTGGTGACGCTGGACTTCAGCGACGACTCCCCGTTCCGGCTGCGTCCCCGCCAACGTCCCGACGCGCACCCGGTCGCGGCTGCGATTGGGGATGATGAACGGGTGCCGTTCGCGCAGGAAGCAGTCTTCGGTCTGGACGGTGAGCCGCCGGTTGAGATTGCAGGTCCGGCAGGCGTGATCCAGGCGCGGGGCGTGATCGACCGCCTGGACCGCGCCGGGGACAGCGTGATCGTGGTGGACTACAAGTCCGGGACCACGCCCCACCCGGTCGATGACATGGCCAGCGGGCGCGACTACCAGATGATTCTCTACCTGCTGGCGGCGCGCGCGCTGCTGGACCGGGCGGGCCGGTCGGAAACGGTGCTCGGCGGGCTGTTCTGCCACATCGCCAACCGCCAGGTCAGCGGCGAAGTGCTGGCCAATGACGCGGCAGTGGACGCCGCACGGGAGCACTTGCACGCCCAGGTGCAAGCGGCGCGGGCGGGACGCTTCGTGGTGTCGCCCAACAAGCTCGAACGCGGGCGCTGCGTGAGCTATTGTGAGTTCGGGGCACTGTGCCGCCTCTCGCGTGGATATCTGCACAAACCCGCCGATCCAGCCGCCCCCAGCACAACATTTCCTGACGGGGCAGAGTATAATAAATAACGCAATAGTGTAGGCTCAGGGGGCACATATGACCGACCAAAAAGATCAACCTGTTCACCAACCCAACCCCGATCCACTGTCGATGCCGCCGATGGCGTTTATTGACAAAGTGGAACACGACTTGCGCGGCGTTATTGGCATTATCAACGGCTGGTGGCAGATCATCGAAGACGACGGGGCCGGAGATTTTCACCAGGAAGCCAAAGGGCAAATTCCGCTGAATATAGCGACGCTAGTCGAACTGGTCGAACTGATGGACCAGTACCTGAACCGCCACGGGCAGAAGTAGCGATCCAGGCACTACTCATGCCACCTGCCCCGGTATGTTACCGGGCGCGGACATCCGAGGAGGATTGAGGAGAGCATAATGGCGACCAACGACGAACGCAGGGCGATTGAACACGTCATCGAGACTGCCTACATCAAGGGCATTCACGGCAACCAGGACGAAACAACCGTCAAAAGCGGCTTTCATCCAGACTTTGCGATGCTGGTGCTGCGCGACAACGCCATCGAAAAAGTGACCGTTGATGACTGGTTGACGCGCCTGGAGGGGATGAAGGCGGAAAATCCCGCGCTGTGGACCGCCGAGACTCGCCACACGTTTGAGCTGGTCGATGTCACGGCCTATTCCGCCGTCGCCAAGCTTGAAGTCTTCAAAGGCGACACGTACTTCTCGACCGACTACATGCTGCTGTACAGGTTTGAAAACGGCTGGCAGATCGTATCGAAAATCTACTCGACTTAACCCTACGCGCGTCTGGTGCAGGCTTCCAGGCGCGCCTTGCTTTCTGGCCCAGGAAGACATATCCCACCATGCAATTCACATCGGAGCAACGCGACGCCATCTTTACCCACGACCGCAACCTGATCGTGACGGCGGGCGCGGGCAGCGGCAAAACGCGCGTGCTGGTTGAGCGCTTTCTGGCGCTGCTAGACCGCCATCCCGACTGGGCGCTGCCGTCGGTGGTCGCCATCACGTTCACCGAAAAGGCCGCGCGCGAAATGCGGGACCGGGTGCGGCGCGCCATCGAAGCCCGCATCACGCGCGCCGTCCAGGACCGGGATCGCCCCGCGCTGGAGATGTGGCTGGCGCACCAGGCTGCGCTCAACATGGCCCGCATTGGCACCATTCACGCATTGTGTGCGTCCATCCTACGCGCGAACCCGGCGGCGGCCCGGCTCGACCCGGCCTTTGAAGTGCTGGACGAAAACGAAGCCGCCATCCTGCTCGACGACGCAGTGGAAACGGCGCTGGCGCGACTGGTGCATGAAGACCGCGCGGCGTCGGCGCTGCTGGCCGCCTACGGCGTGCGTACTGTGCGCACCGTGCTGCAAACGGTCGCCGGTGGCAGCCAGGCAGACATGGCCCTGGCCGCGCTTGACCTCAGCCCGGAGGACCTGCTTGCGCGCTGGCAGGCGCAGTGGTCCGACGCGATGGTGGACGTGATGGCGGAAGCCCGCGCAAACGCTGTGCTGCGCGAGGCGCTGGCCTGGGCACCCGAATCTGGCTGGCCTGCCGACGGGGACGACAAGCTAATGATCAACTGGGCGCTGGTCCACGATCATGTCCCGGCGCTGGTGGGCGACGAACCCGATGCCTTTATTGACGCGGTCCAGGCGCTGGCGGCGGGCATCAACCGCAGCGGGGGCAAAGCCGCTAACTGGGGCGGCAAAGCGGGCAAAGGGGCGTGCAGCGCGGCGCTCAAGGTCATCCAGGAGTGGGCCAAAGGTTTCCGGGCGCTGCCTCGACCCGGCGAACGTGATGCTGAGGCGGCGGAATGGCTGCTGCTGTGGCGCGACGCGATCCAGCTGGCGGCAGACACCTACACCCGTTTGAAGCACGACCGTGCCGCGCTCGATTTTGACGATCTTGAACGCCGCACCCGAGACCTGCTTGAGGAACATCCCGACGTGGCGACTCGCTACCAGCGCGATTTCCGGCATGTGCTGGTTGACGAATTCCAGGACACCAACGACGCCCAACGCCGGATTATCTACCGCCTGGCTGGGATTGGGGAACCCCTCGCGGACGGGCGCTTGTTTGTGGTGGGCGATCCCAAGCAGAGCATTTACGCCTTCCGGGGTGCAGACGTGAGCGTGTTTGGTGCGGTGCGCGCGGAC
>JAADYV010000237.1 GCA_010092855.1 Chloroflexota bacterium
CGGCGTAATCGTAAACAGCACCCGTTGGCGACCCGTCTGTTCGAGCGGCGTACCGGTTGGCTGGCCCTGGTCGGTCAGGTATTCGATGGTGATGTCACCCAACGGACGTTCGCTGAACACCAACTGGGCGTCATCCCCACGCAGCAAACTGATCCGACGCTGGGTGGTGCCTTCCACCGGGAAGGTAATGCAGTTCAGAATGCCCAGCGGCTCAGATTCGATTACGCAGTATTCGGCCCCCACCGGCGTGAACTCTCGTCCGCCCAGCACCAGCGTCAACTCCGGCACTTCTTCGGGCAGCAGATCGCGCAGTTCGAAAGGCGTGGCTGATGCCGACAGCGTGGCAGTGGGCGTAATCGCAGGCGATTCTTCCGGCTCAGGCAGTGTTGCAGTGGGCGATGGTGGCGGTCCCGCCGGGGTAAAAGTAGGTGGCGGCGCGAATGTAGCGGCAGTCGTTGGTGCAGCCGGTTCCGCTGGCGTAAAGGTGGGCGGCGGTGAGAACGGAGTAGGTTCAGTGCCACCAGTAGTTTCTGTGGGTGTCTCGCTATCTGGCTGTGGGTAGGGCGTAAATGTCGCGGTGGCAGTCGGTCCCGTTGGTGTTTCGGTGGCGGGTGCCGGGAACGGCGTGAATGTAGGTGTACCGATAGGCTCTGCCGGAGTCAAGGTCGGTGGCGGTGAGAACGGCGTAACACCAGTTGCTGCCGCTTCGCTTTCAACCGCATCATCATCGTCGTCATCATCCGCAGAAACAGTTGCCAGCGTAGCGGGTGGCGTCGTTGGCAGGGCGGTTGGCGATGGCACAACCGTCGTTGGCGCAGATATCGTTATCCGCACGGTCGGCGTCGAGGTATTCGTCGCTGGCCGTGTCGTTGGTGCCGCGGTGGTTGCCGGGGATGCCAGCGTATCCGGAGTGACTGGGGTCGAATCCGGCACCGACTCGATTTCAGTTGCTGGCGTTTCCTCCGTTGTAGGCGGCGGTGTCGTCGCACGCAGCGTTGGTGATAACCGGGTACCAGCAACCGTCGGCGAAACCGGCGTATACGTCGGGATCGGTGTCGTTGGGATCGGGGTCGGCGTGTACGTGAACGTCATCGTTGGGGTAGCCGACGGTACCGTCGCCGTTGGGGTGAAGGTCGCCGTTAGCGTTGGTGTGAGAGTGGGGGTCTCCGGCGTCGCGGAGGGTTGGGCGGGTGAACTCGTCAGCGTGGGCGTTGAAGCCTGGCCGTCCAATACCTCCTTGGTGGGTACTGTGGGTGTTCCTGCCGAAGTCACCCCAGCTTCAGTATCGGCTGCTGTTCCTGCAGGCTGCGGTGTGTCGTCGCCAGTACCGCTGATCCGATCTGGGTCTTGATCGTCATCGTCGCCGGTCCCATCGGGAGCCTGGGCGACCGCCTGTCCGCTGACGGCAATATGGAAAACATACACCAGGTAGGCGGCCTGCCCCTCGACATCGTCGTAGGTGGCCGTAACCTGGACCAGATAGTCAGCTTCCTGCGTCACATCGAACGTGACCGCGTATTCCTGGGCAACGTCTGTTTCGACAACGGGCAATAGAACCGGGTCACCGGGCGCAGTGTCCAGGACGGTCTGAATCTGACCGGTGCTGGCCAACACCATAACCTGTACAGTGTCGGGGGGATCAGCCTCGCCGTCGATGACCACGCGCAGCTCGCCCCCACGCGGTACGCGCGCGCCGGGACTCGGTTCCTCCCACGCGCCGACCGCCGGTTCGCATACATTGTTGTCCGAGCGCTCCGGCCAGCAGTAGCCATACAACACGCCCTCGAACGACTCGCCATCAACCTGTAGGCTGATCGTAGGCGCGTCGACAATCTCAGTGCCTCCACAAGCTGCCAGCAGCAGCGCCAGCACCAGCATGAGCAATAGTTGTTTCTTCGAAATCATAATTCTTCCCCCGTGTGGTGGAATGTCTACTGATACCAGTCCGGATGCTGGAACGGAGCCAGCGCCAGCCGGATGATCGACTCGTATGCACTCTGCCGCGTTGCCAGGTTATTGGTCAAGATGCCAATCGCGCCGTTGCGATGTTTGGTGTTCTCCTCACCAGCAAACTCGTCCATCGCCTGTCCCAATTCTACCCCCTGGTAGAGCCGTTCGGCGACCGCTGGGGGCAGTTGGATACTAGAGTTGCCGCCCACACCGACCAGACCGCCAAGGTCTACAATCACACACCAGGCACAGGTGAACAGCCCAAACTCCGATTCCTGCACCCCAGCTTCCAGGCCAATGCCCATCTCGGCCCCGGTTCGCGCCAGGGCCGCCCGCGCGCGGTTGAGTGCACCACGCCGGGTTTCGACATCGCCCCAGGGCTGGCTGGCCACATCAGACGGCACCTCCACCGGCAGATAGGCCGCCTGGGGGTAGAGACTCTTCAAAACGGCGCGAACTGCGTTACACTTAACAGGATTGGTGGACCCGATGGCAATTCGCATAAATGATAACTCACAACGCTGTGTGACCGCATTGTAGCATTGCCACTTTAAATTGACTACTTCACGCTGGTCCCTGTGACCAGTGACAGGGTTAGACAAGATAGGACCAGACAAGGATTCCACTGCGATGTATTTTGACGCTGTAACGATAATGGCGCTAGTTGACGAACTAAATGAGCGGTTGAGCGGGGGGCGTATCCAGGACTCGGTCGAGATCGATGACGAGAGCATCGGGCTGGAAATTTACGCTAACCGGACGCGCCACTACTTGCTGCTGAGCGCCCACCAGCAGTATGCGCGCGTGCTGCTGGCCGGAGAAAAGCTGCGGCGCGGGGTACAGCGACCGTCCCCGTTGGGGCTGCAGGTGCGGCGCTATCTCGAAGGTGCGCGCGTAGACCGAGTCCACCAACCCGCCTGGGAGCGTGTGGTGATCGTGGACATCGAAGGGCCAGAGGGCGTGTTCCAACTCGTGGCCGAGCCGATGGAACGCCGCGCCAACATTTTGCTGGTGCGCGATGATGGCATCGTGATGGAGTGCATCCGGCGCGTGGGTGCACAAGATAACCGGGTGCGCGTCAGTCTACCGGGCCAACCCTACGCCCCCCCGCCGCCGCAAAAGCTCAAACGCGACCCGGCCACATTGACGCTAACGCTGCTGGGCGATATGCTGGATAACAAACCAGGCGAAAAGTCGCGCCAAATCCTGACCGGCAAGCTGCTGGGCTTCAGCCCTCAACTGGCCAAAGAAGCCGTCTTCCGCGCCACCGGAGCGATCAATACCCGCGCCGGGGATACCAGCGCTCGGACGCTGCTGAGCGTGATCGAAGACGTGTTCGGCGCGATCCAGGACCAGGTTTGGCAGCCGGGCATCGCTGAGGCCGACGACCACGTCGCAGCCTTCGCCGTCTATCCGCTGACCTACCTGGAGGGTTGGGCCCCGGTGGACAGCGTGAGCGCCGCGCTCGAACGTTACTATGGCCCGCTGGTGGGCGAGGATTCCTACAGCGCGGCCAAAAAGCCGGTGCAGGCTGTGGTCGAAGAGGCCAAAACCCGCGTTGAGAAGAAGTTGCGCTCGATGCGGGATTCGCTGCGCGACGAGGCGGAACTCGAACACCTCAAACAAAGTGGCGAGCTGCTGCTGGCCTACCAATACTCACTCAGCGCCGGTCAAACCGAGTTCACAGCGCAGTATGAGGTCGATGGGCCGGAACTGGAGATCAGGCTTGATCCCGCGCTGACACCGCTGGAAAATGCGCAGCGGTACTTCGAGAAATACGACAAGGCCAAGCGCGCGTTGGCCAACGTCCCCGAACTGGTGGCAGCGGCAGAAGCGGAACTGGCCTACCTCGCACAGCTCGAAGCGGACCTGGAACTGGCCACCAACTGGCCGGAAATCGGGGAAGTGCAGGATGCGCTGCAAAAACACGGCTACTGGCGCGGCCCCAAAACGCAGCGTCCCGGCGGCGGCAAGTCCGGCCCACTCAAGCTCACGACCGATTCTGGTTATGTGATCTGGGTGGGACGCAATTCCCGCCAGAACGACATCGTCACGTTTGACAAGGGCAGCCCGGCGGACCTGTGGCTGCACACACGCGGCGTACCGGGCGCACACGTCATCATCAAGTTCGACGGGCGCAGCATCCCCGACGACGTGATCGAACGTGCGGCCAGTGTCGCGGCGTATTACAGCAAAGCGCGTGCCGAGGGGCGGGTGCTGGTCGATGTCACGCAGCGCAAACACGTCCGCAAAATCAAGGGCGGCAAGCCCGGCATGGTGACTTATCGCAACGAAACGCCGGTCGAGGTGGCGCCTGCCTCCGAGGACGATATCTAGCGCCGCATCTAACGCGCTTTAATCCGGGATTACGATCTGGTCCAGGTCCGGCTCCGGTTCGGGGTAGCGCATGTCGAGTTTTTCCAGCGCGTCCACAATGGCGTTGGAAACGACCAGGTTGCGATACCATTTCTTGTTGGCGGGCACAATAAACCAGGGCGCGTACTCGGTGTTACAGCGCGTGATGGCCTCCTCAAACGCAGCCATATACTGGTCCCATTTTTCGCGCACCGGCAGATCGCCGCGCGAGAATTTCCAGTGTTTATCCGGCCTCTCCAGGCGATCCAGAAAGCGCTCTTTCTGCTCGGCTTTGGAAATGTGTAGGAAAAACTTGAGGATCGTCACACCGCTGTCGGCCAGCAAACGCTCGAAGTTGTTGATGTGGTCGTAACGCGCGCCCCACACGTCGGGCGGCACCAGTTCGTTGACGCGCACCACCAGCACATCCTCGTAGTGCGAGCGGTTGAAAATGCCGATCATGCCTTTGCGCGGCGTGCGCCGGTGAATACGCCACAGGAAGTCGTGGTCGCGTTCCTCCTCGGTGGGTACCTTGAAGTTGGAGACAACCACGCCCTGGGGATTCACGCCTTCCATGACGTGGCGGATGGTGCTGTCTTTGCCACCCGCATCCATCGCCTGGAATACGATCAGCAGCGCGTGTTTGTGCTCGGCATACAACACTTCCTGCAGGTCTTGCAAGCGATCACGATTCTCATCAAGCTGGTCTTTGGCTTCGTCCTTGTCGGTGAAGTCGCCGGTATAGTCGGGGTCAAAATCGGCCAGGCGCACGACCTGCCCAACGTCGGGCCGCAGGGGTTGGTGTTTGCTCATGCTCGAACCTCACAAACTATTTTGGAATTGGATTCTCTTTTATCTGATCATATACCCGCAGCAGGCGCGGAACAATCACGTCCCAGTCGTAATGCTGCCGCACATAATCCGCCCCGGCCTGGCCCAGCGCCCGGCAAGCGCCCGCATCGGACAGCAGCGTGATCACGGCCTGTGCAAAGTCCAGCGCGTTATCCGCCAGCCGGAGCTGCACACCGTCTTCGACATCCAAACCCTGCGCGCCGATGCGGGTAGACACCACCGCTTTGCGGGCTGCCATGGCCTGCAGCAGCTTGAGCCGCGTGCCGCTGCCCATCCGAAGCGGGACCACATACACGGCTGCCGCGTGCAAAAACGGGTTCACATCCGGCACCCAACCGGTAATCTGCACATCTTCCCGCTGGCGCAGCGGGTTCAGGCGCGGATGCGGTTGGCTGCCCACCACAAAAAACTTAGCTTCTGGCACAAACGCCCGCACCTTGCCCAACACCTGGTCCGCAAACCACCAGGCCGCGTCAACATTGGGCCGGTAGGCCATCGAGCCGGTGAACACCAGCGGCGCAGCGCCCAGGTCCAGGCTGGCATCGCCGTGCGCATATAGCCCGGTGTTGATGCCATTGGGCACCACACTCACCGGGCAGCCAGGAGCCAGGCGCTCGAAAGCATCTGCATCCGCATCCGAAACGGCGATCACATGCTGCACGGCGCGGCACACCCGTCGCTCGAAGCGTTTCAAGCGCCGCCACTGCACCCAGGAATAGAGCGCCCCCACCACGCGGCGACTGCGCCGTTCGGTTTCATAGATGGTGCGCTGCAAGTCATATTCAGCATTAAACGAATCGTAGATCACGGGCACGCCGGGCTGTTCGCGCCGGATGATGGGCAAATAGGCCGCCATCTCCAGGCTTTCCATCTGGACCAGGTCGAAGCGTTGTTCGGCCAGCAAGGCCGAGAGCCGCGCGGCATACAACGGGGAATCAAACCGTCGCTGCATGTCGGGCATATTGGTGAACGCCAGGTCGCGCAGCCGGTCCGTGATCCGGCGTTGGGGTGGGGGTACCACCTCCACGCTGGCGCAATAGCCAGCCAACGCTTCTTGCCCGGTTCTGGCCTGTTCTTCGGTGGCAAAACTCAGCAGGTGAACGTCATGCCCCGCCGCGTGCACGCCGCGCATCAGGCCGCTGGTGCGCAGGGTGCCGCCAGATTGAGCCGGTTCGGGAAGTTGAGCAGTGAGAAACAAAATGTGCATGAGGTACTTGTTCCAGGATGCAGCAAAAATCCGTTATTTAATGCCCGGTCTACCCGGCTCCCACAGCCCGATATACGTCCAGGGCAATTTGTGCGGTGCGCCGCCAGGTGAACTGCGCCACCTGGGTCCGACCCGCCGCGCGCAGCCGGGTATGCAGGTCAGAGTCGGTCAGCAGTCGTTGCAGCGCAGCAGCAATATCGGCGGGATCGTCGGGATCAACCAGCAGCCCGGCCTTGCCAACTACTTCCGGCAGCGAACTACGATTCGCCACCACAACCGGCGTGCCACACGCCATCGCTTCGGCGGCAGTCAGGCCAAAGCCCTCGTAATGGGATGGCAGCACAAACACGCTCGCCCCGTTGTAGATGGCGGGCAGAGCGTCGTCACCGGGGTTTTCCAGCCAGATAATGCGCGATTGCAGGTCAAGCTCGGTGACGGTGGCGAAAATCTCGTCGTACAGCCAACCGCGCCGCCCAGCCAGCACCAGCGGCGGCACCTCCGGCCACTCGTGGCGCAGCAAGTTATAGGCAGCTAGCAAGCCTGGTATGTTCTTGCGCGGCTCGAATGTGCTCACGAACAGGATGTATTCGGCAGGCAATCCCAACCGGGTCCGGACAGCCTGCACCACATCATCCGTCAGTGGGTGAAACTTCTCACCCACCCCCATCGCGTGCACGGTGATCTTGCTGGCCGGCACGTCAAGCAGATCAACCAGGTCTGCTCCGGTAGATTCTGAGATCACCAGGATATGATCAGCAGCGCTTACCGCGTGCGCGATCTGGCCCTTGTAGTAGCGCAGGCTGTCCGCCGTCATAAACGCGGAGTAATGCAGAAAATGGAGGTCATAGATCGTGATCACACAACGCCAGGGGCCCCAACGGGGCGGGATCATGTCCGTGCTGTGCAATACGTCCAGACGCTGTGGCAGCAGCTCTACCGGCAGCGTCCATCCTTCCAGGCGATGATGACAGGGTGTCAGTGTGTTGGCACGCTGGAAGTTCGGTCCGGGCGTGATATCTTCGCGCGCACGCCAATTATGAACCACGCGGTAATCTGTCTCTGCATCCAAAGCAGCCAACTCTTGCAGCAGGTGCCGGATATAGCGCGTGATCCCACCGGGCCGATAGTAGGTTAATCGAGCATCAATTCCTGTTCGCATGGCGCACGAGTATAACCGAAGCGGCAAATTGGACCAAGCCGCAGTTTTGGTCCGAAAGCGGTTTCGGTCCGAAAAATGCCCCCGTGCGGAAAACACGGTCACGTACCGGAACACGTACAGGAAAATGCAGCAGACTATGTTATAATTCCGGTGCGTGAACACCGTTTAGGCCCGTAGTTGGTAGGAGTGGCAGCATTATGGACTTAGCGCAAGCAGCCCGGATGATCGAATGGTTGGATGAAGAACGCCGCCGCGATAGAGGCACGATTGCTTTATTGGAAGAACGCAACGCCCAGCAGCAAGAGACAATCACCCAGTTGATGCGCCGACTGGATGGCCTGGAAAGCGAACAGGCCACCATGCGCACCTCGTATATTCCCTTAAGCCGGGAAGCGGAACTGACAGAACAACTGCGCACCGAATACCAGCAGATGATCGAGGGTATCGAGAGCAAGCGTCTGATGGCCGAGCGCGAAGCCGACCGTCGGGGCGAGATCGGGCGCGAGAGCATGGCTCGCCTGCTGCGCGAACTGGAAGAACGCACCGAGAAGCTTGAACGCGCCAGTGAGGAATTGCCCGCCGCCCGTGTAGAACGGGATCGTGTGGCATCGGCCCTGGCCGCCGTCCAGCAGCGTATGGAAGACCTCACTAAAAAGTTCGAAGAACCCGAACGCCGCATCACGTTTTTGGAAGAACAGCGCCGTCAGGACGCACGCCGCATCTCGGATGCGCAGTCCGAACTGCCCGAAATCCAAAAGCAGATCGACAGCCTGCGCCCCAAGCAAGAA
>JAADYV010000238.1 GCA_010092855.1 Chloroflexota bacterium
ATCGACATCGAGCAGAAGTATGGCAGCCTGACACGCGGCATGATCGCGGCACGTAAAGCGCGCGCGGCGGCCAGCAAATCCAACGGCCAATCGGCTACCGGGAAATCCACCACCGTCTTTATGACGCTGCGCAACGGCTTGCAGGAACTGGTGACGGCACTGCGAGACGCGCTGCGCGGCGATGTTATCACGGGCTGCGGGGTGTCGTCGATCCAACCGCAGGGGAACGGGTACACCTTGACGTTGGACGATGGACGCCAACTTGAGGCGGACGCGGTGGTGCTGGCCACGCCCGCCTTCGTCAGCGCAGACTTGCTGCGCGCTCAGCATCCCGAACTGGCCGCCATGCTGGATGCCATCCGCTATGTGTCGACGGCGACCGTCTCGCTGGGCTTTGATGCCACTGATTTCGATCATCCCCTGAACGGCTTTGGTTTTGTCGTCCCGCGCAAAGAGCCGACCCGGCTGCTGGCCTGCACCTGGACCAGCACCAAGTTCACGCATCGCGCCGGACCGAACACGGTGCTGCTGCGCGCCTTCATCGGCGGACCGCGCCGCGAAGAATTCGTCGGCCTGGATGACGACGCGCTGATCAGCCTGGTGCGCGAGGAACTGCACGCCATCATGGGCATCTCGGCAGCGCCGACCGTCGCGCGCGCCTATCGGTGGCAGCGTGGCAATCCCCAGTACGACGTGGGGCACCTGGAACGTGTGGACCAGATGGAGGCGCTCGCCCCTCCGGGTGTGTTCCTGACGGGCAGTGCCTTCCGAGGTGTCGGGATTCCGGACTGTGTCAAGCAGGGCCGGGTGATAGCGGAACAGGCCGCCGCGTACATTGGCCAACATGTACCCGCCGAAGCGTAAAGCGTTTTTAGAGACAAAGGTGATTATTAATGATCAAAACTGAAAAATCCGCACAGCTTTATGCCCAGGCGCGGGACGTGATGCCCGGCGGCGTCAGTTCACCCGTGCGCGCGTTTCGCGGGGTGGGTGGCGATCCGCTGTTTATCGCGCGTGGCGAAGGCCCCTACCTCTACGACGTGGATGGCAACCGCTACGTCGATTACGTGATGAGTTGGGGACCGTTGGTTCTCGGTCATGCCCATCCGGCAATCGTGGAAGCGACCCAGCAGCAGGCAACCTGCGGCACCAGCTATGGCGCGCCCACCGAACTCGAAATCCAACTGGCGGAACTGGTGATCGAGTTAATGCCGTCGGTCGAGATGGTGCGCTTTGTCAACTCCGGCACGGAAGCTACCATGTCTGCCCTGCGCCTCGCGCGCGCCTATACCCAACGCAACAAGATCATCAAGTTCGAAGGCTGCTATCATGGCCACGCGGATATGCTGCTGGTGCAGGCCGGATCCGGTGTGGCGACGCTCGGATTGCCGGACAGCCCCGGTGTGCCGCCCGGCGCGACCCAGGACACGCTGACCGCGCCGTACAATGACCTGGAAGCCGTCCGCGCGCTGTTCGAGCAGTTCTCGGACGAAATCGCGGCTGTGATCGTCGAACCGGTGGCGGGCAATATGGGCGTGGTGCCACCGGTTGACGGGTTTCTGCCGGGACTGCGCGTATTGACGGAGCAGCATGGTACAGTGCTGATCTTCGACGAAGTGATGACCGGCTTCCGGGTGGCATTGGGCGGTGCCCAGGAACGCTACGGCGTGCTGCCCGACCTGACCGCGTTTGGGAAAGTCATCGGCGGCGGCCTGCCAGTTGGGGCGTATGGCGGTCAAAAAGCCATCATGGAACAGGTTGCGCCAGCCGGGTCGATGTACCAGGCGGGGACGCTGTCTGGCAATCCGCTGGCGATGGCGGCAGGGCTCGCGACCTTGCGCACCATCACCGAACCCGGCGTGTTCCAACGCGTGGTGGACGTCGCGACCGCAGTACGCGAAACCGTCAACGCGGAAGCAGCGGCAGCGAGCATTCCGGTGCAGACCGCGCAGGTGGGCACCATGTTCGGCCTGTTCTTCAACGACCATCCAGTCGCCAACTACGCCGAAGTCAAGGGCAGCGATACCGACCGCTACGCGCGCTTCTTCCATGCCATGCTGGAACAGGGTGTGTATTTTGCCCCGTCCGCCTTCGAAGCCGCCTTCGCCGCGCTGCCGCATGATGGCCCCGCGCTCGATCAAACTGTAGCCGCCATCAAAACCGTGCTGCAGCGCCTTTAGCGCAGGAGTGATCATGAATAGCCGCCGCCTGCTTACCATTTTTGTCATCGTTTTTATCAACCTGCTAGGTTTTGGACTGATCCTGCCCCTGCTGCCCTACTACGCCGAGCGGTTTGATGCGAGTAGCACGGTGGTCGGTCTGTTGATCGCGTCCTACTCTGCCGCGCAGTTCATCGGCGCGCCGTTGCTGGGGCGGCTGTCCGATCAATTTGGACGACGTCCCGTTTTACTGCTGAGCATTGTCGGGTCAACGCTGGGTTTCATTTTATTGGGAGTAGCTGATGTTCTGTGGCTTATCTTCGCCAGCCGTGTCATAGATGGCCTGACGGGCGGCAACATCTCCGTCGCGCGCGCCTATATCACCGATGTGACGGATGAAAAAAACAGGGCAAAAGGAATGGGGCTGATCGGTGCGGCGTTTGGTCTGGGTTTTGTGATCGGGCCGGCGATGGGCGGGTTGTTGAGCACCGGCGAACGCTATGCGTTGCCCGCGTTTGTGGCTGCCGGGTTGTCCTTTGTCAGCCTGATTAACGCTTATGCCTGGCTGCCAGAAACGCTGGATAACCGGCAGCGCGCTGAGATGAAGCGCAACGGTAATGGGTCGTTCTCGTGGGCTGTGCTGAAAAACGTGCTGTCGCGTCCCGGCGTGGCGGCGCTGCTGCAGATCAGTTTTGTGTTCGGCCTGGTCTTTGCGATGTTCGAAGGTGTGTTCTCGCTTTATTCGCAGAAGCACCTCGAACTGGAGTCGAACCAGACCGGCTATCTGTTAGCCTATGTCGGCTTGCTGTTTGCCTTCGTCCAGGGAGGTGCTATCGGGCGTTTGGCGCAGCGGTTCAGCGAAGGACAACTGATCGTGGGTTCTTCGGCGATCCTGGTGCCATCCATGCTGGGCTGGGCCTACGCGCCCACGATGCTCAGTCTAGTCGTCGTCCTGACTCCCCTCTCGCTGGCGGTAGGCGTGCTCAGCACTACGATTCACAGCGTGCTCACGAAACAGGTGAAGAACCAGGAAGTGGGCGGCGTGCTGGGAGTGGCCTCCTCCATCGGCAGCGTCACCCGCATTCTGGGGCCTATCACTGGCGCGATCTTACTCGATGTTTTGGGGACATGGGCACCAGGTCTATTTGGTGCGTTGCTGGTGAGTTGGCTGCTATTCTATGCGCGGCACTATATTGTTCGTGATGCCAGGAGAACTTCCGCCATGACCGGGATCGAGGGAAAGCAATCTCGCGTTTGATCATGACTGTCCGCGGGATTTCCTGGTAATTCTCTGAAATTGGTATGTTGTAGTTATGTATTCCTGATAACCTGTAGGCTCGAGCAGGAACTTCGGCTCAGTTGGCGCTGCGATTTTCGCATACGATGCTCCAGGCGCGTTCGCTGAGGTATGCCCCCCCACTGCTTCCAGTTGGATACCCGGTTGCGCTAGTCGATCAGGCGTTGGTGTTCGGCAGTACAGTTTTGCATCATCAACTTCTGTATGGTTGCTAGGTTTGTGGTAGCTGTTCATCGCGCACCCCGTCGTGCTGTCCTCTGCCGGTAAATCATTGGCGCGGTGGCGGTGTTCATCAAACGCTAAGCCGGTCTAGCGCGTTTCTAATGCCATGCCAATGGTTAAAACTTATAATCATCATAAGCGTGATTCTGTGCAATGCCATAACCTCCAACCAGAATCAGGGCTTTCAGGGGAGGTACATGATGTTTGTAGCAGTTCTGGCCGGATTTGCGGCGGCGTTAATTGTTCCCTGGCTCCACGGGCGCGTCGGTGACCGTTCGGGGTGGCTTGTGGCGTTGGTGCCACTCGGGCTTACCATCTATCTGGGCACCCAGCTGAATGGTATTGCGAATGGCGAAACCGTGGGTGCTACATCCGAATGGGTGCCATCGTTGGGCGTTGATCTGGCATTTCACCTCGACGGCCTGAGCCTGTTATTCGCGCTCATTATCACCAGCATCGGCACCCTCGTTATCATCTACGGCGGCGGATACCTAAAGGGCGATCCGCTACTGGGTCGATTTTATGCCTATATCCTGATCTTCATGGGCGCGATGCTGGGCGTGGTCCTGGCCAATAACCTGATCACGTTATTTGTCTTCTGGGAGCTGACCAGCATCAGCTCATACCTGCTAATCGGGTTCAAACACGACAAAGCAGACTCGCGCCAGTCGGCGTTGCAGGCCTTGCTGGTCACCGGCAGTGGCGGGTTGGCGCTGCTGGGAGGACTGGTGCTGCTTGGCCATGTCGCAGGCACCAACACGATCAGCGCCCTGGCTGCTCAGGGTAACCTGATCCGTGATGATGGGCTGTATGGCGCGATCCTGATTCTGGTACTACTCGGTGCATTTACCAAGTCGGCCCAATTCCCCTTTCACTTCTGGCTGCCTGGGGCGATGGCAGCGCCAACCCCCGTCAGTGCCTATCTACACTCCGCCACGATGGTGAAGGCAGGTATTTATCTGTTGGCGCGCCTGCAGCCGGTGCTAGGCGGTACCGATGCCTGGCAGATCGCGCTAACCGGCGTGGGAGCCGCTACCATGACCATGGGCGCGTTCATCGCATGGCGACAAACGGACCTCAAGCGCATCCTGGCCTATTCGACGGTCAGTGCGTTGGGGATGCTGGTGCTGCTGCTAGGGATGGGTACTGAATACGCAGTGAAGGCCGCGATCACGTTGTTACTGGCGCATTCGTTGTATAAAGGGGCGCTGTTTCTGGTGGCCGGGAGCTTGGATCATGAAACCGGCACCCGTGATGTTGCGCTGATGGGCGGGTTGTGGCGCAAGATGCCCTGGACCGGGACCGCAGCGTTGGTTGTTGCCGCTTCAATGGCCGGGATCGTGCCCTTGTTCGGGTTCATCAGCAAAGAGGTCTTCTACAAAGCGGCGTATGATGCGCCCGATGCTGCCGCCGTGTTAACCGGCCTGGTGGTTTTTAGCAGTGTGCTGCTCGTTGCTGCTGCTGGCCTGGTGAGCCTTAAGCCGTTTCTGGGCACGACAGGCCGCACACCCCAATCGCCACATGAAGCGCCGCTAAGCATGACCCTGGGGCCGCTGCTGTTGGCTGGGCTGAGTGTAGGGTTTGGCATTGTGCCCGGTCCGGTGACTGATTATGTCGTGAAGGGCGCAACGCAAGCTGCACTGAATGACACATCTGCCAAAGTGGAGTTAGTTCTGTGGCCGGGGATCAATACCGTGCTGCTGCTGAGCTTCTTGACCATTATTGCCGGGTTGGGCGTGTACGCCGGGCGGAAACCACTTCAACGTCGCGTTGGGTGGCTGGATGCGGGCGAGCGGATTGGACCGGCACGCGCCTATCGCGCCCTGTTGGATGGCATGTTGTGGCTGGCCGATCGGCAGACACGAATACTGCAAAACGGCTACCTGCGCGTCTACCTGATCACCATTGTAACCGTCACCACCGGGCTGGTTGGCTATACGCTGCTGGCGCAAACCGACCTGGATGGCGCGCTGCGATCTCCCGATGTGCGCGTTTACGAGCTGCTGATCGCGGGCGTGATCCTGGCCGCAACCCTGGCTGTGACCCAGGCCCAGTCCCGGCTGGCGGCGGTGGCAGCCCTGGGCACCGTGGGCTACGGGATCGCGCTGCTGTACATCCTGTTCGGTGCGCCGGACCTGGCCATGACCCAGTTTGCGATTGAAACGCTGACCGTGCTGTTGTTTGTGCTGGTGATTTATCGCCTGCCACGTTTTGGGCGCATTTCCAGCCCGGTTGTGCGCGTGCGCGACGCGACCATCGCCATCAGCGCTGGGGCGATGATGACCCTGTTGGTGTTGATCGTCACGGCAGACCCGGCACGCACCGGCCTGACATCCTATTTTGCCGAAAACAGCGTCACCGAGGCCAAAGGACGCAACATCGTCAACGTAATTCTAGTGGATTTCCGCGCGCTGGATACCCTGGGCGAAATCGTGGTCCTGGCTGTCGCGGCGGCAGGCGTCTATTCTCTGCTCAAGCTACGCCCCGACCGCGAGATCAGAAACCGTGTTTCCGCGCCACGCAGCACGGTCGAGATGAACGCTGTGAGCGAGGACCGGATCGAGGACCATATCACCGAACTGACACCGTAACGTTATAGGTACTGCCAGGTACGATGGAGGAAACTGCGGATGGAATCGAATATCAAGTTGGGACGAATCTGGGGTGTACCGATTGGCCTGCATTCAAGTTGGTTCCTGATCTTTGGGTTGGTGACGTTTTCGCTGGCGGTAGGCTACTTCCCGGTGGAATACGCTGATTTGCCCCCCGGTGCCTACTGGCTCCTGGGCGTGCTGACGGCGGTGCTGTTTTTTGGCTCGGTGCTGGCGCACGAACTAGGCCATGTGCGGGTCGCGCTGCGCGAGCGAGTGCCTGTGCGCGGTGTGACGCTGTTTCTGTTTGGCGGCGTGGCGGAAATCGAAGATGAACCACGCACTGCCGGGGCCGAATTCCGGATTGCGATTGCCGGGCCGGTGGTCAGCCTGGCGCTGGCTGTGCTGTTCGGGCTGGTCTACCTGCTAGACCGCAGCATTTCGCCCTACCTGGCCGCGCCCAGTTTGTGGCTGGCCCGCATTAACCTGGCGTTGGCCGTGTTCAACATGATCCCTGGCTTCCCGTTGGATGGGGGGCGCGTGCTGCGCGCTGCGATCTGGCAGTTCACCGGCAGCCAGGCGCGTGCCACCCGTATCGCGGGCGGCACTGGCCAACTGGTCGCCTACGGGTTTATCGGCCTGGGCACCGTCGGCATCCTGATGGGCGGCGTGTTCAATGGCCTGTGGTTGATTTTCATCGGCTGGTTCCTGCAGAACGCGGCCCGCAGCGCCGTCGTCCAGTCGAATGTACAGGACCGTCTGCGCGGGATCACCGTCGACCAGGTGATGATACGCGATTGCGTAGCCGTGCCACACTCGTTTTCGGTCAAGGAACTGGTTGAGGACCGTATGATGCTGCGCGGGCAGCAGTGCTTCCTGGTGTCCGATGGCGGCATGGTGACCGGCATGATCACGCCAAACAACCTGGCCGTTCTATCGCGCGATCAGTGGGGGGCGCTGACAGTGGGTGACATTGTCGACAATCGCGAGTGGGGCAGCGTTGTAGACCCATTTACTGACCTGGTTGACGCCCTGAGAATGATGGATCGCCAAAACATTAACCAGATGCCAGTGGTGGACAACCAGCAGGTGGTCGGCATCCTGTCACGTGACCAGATCGTTCGAATGCTGCGGCTACGGACGCAGTTGGGCTACTAAGTGAGATGGAGGGGGCGATGGATTCGGTTGTACTTCGGACTGCGACGCGCTACTTGCTGCCGCTGCTGCTGCTGTTTTCGGTGTTTGCGCTGCTGCGGGGGCATAACGAGCCGGGCGGGGGCTTTGTAGGCGGACTGGTGGCAGCCACCGCGTTTGCCCTCTACGCCGTCGGATACGGGGTAGCGGCTGCGCGCCAACTGCTGCAAACCAGCCCCCGCCGCTTAATCGGGATAGGGCTGCTGGTTGCAGCGTCCAGTGGCCTGATTGGGATGGCCTGGGGCGATCCCTTTTTGACCGCACGCTGGGATACCCGTGAAATCCCGGTTGTTGGCAAGCTAGGCACCCCACTGCTGTTTGACATCGGAGTCTACCTGGTCGTGATCGGGGTGGCCCTGACGATCATTTTTGCGCTGATCGAAGCCGAAGAGGAGGCTTAGCCATGGAAGTGATCCTGGCGATTGTAATCGGGGCGCTGTACGCCGCCGGGTTGTACATGATGATGCGGCGCAGTTTTGTCAAGCTAGTGATCGGCCTGTCGTTGTTAGGCTATGCGTCGAGTCTGCTGATCTTCACCGTCAACGGTGTCACGCGCGGCCAGCCACCGCTGGTGCAGGAGGGCATGACCCAGCCGGTTGAACCGTTTGCTGACCCGCTGCCCCAGGCGCTCATTCTGACCGCAATCGTGATCGGGTTTGGTGTGCAAGCGTTTGCGTTGGTGCTGTTCAAACGCACTTACCAGTCGGCCAATACTGACGATCTGGATGGCATCAAGTCCACTGAAGAAAGCGGCAAAGTTCGCTCACCAGAGATGACGTAAAGAGGGGGATTTGTATGAGCATCTTTCTACTTCTGCCGGTTTTGGTGCCGTTCCTGACAGCGGTCGTCACAATGCTGTTCTGGCACGAGCGCCTGATCCAGCGGCGGGTCAATGTGGTTGGCGGCATCGCGTTTTTTGTGGCCGCGCTGGGTTTGCTGGCCCTGGTCTGGCGGGATGGCATCCAGGCTACCCAGATAGGTAACTGGCCCGCGCCATTTGGGATCACGCTGGTCGCCGACCTGTTCAGCGCGATCATGGTTGTCATGGCCGGCTTGATGGGGTTGGTGGTGGCAGTATATTCGTTGGGCAGCATCGACGAACGCCGCGAAGCGTTTGGTTACTATCCCCTGCTGCACACGCTGTTGATGGGCGTCAGCGGCGCGTTCCTGACCGGCGACATGTTTAATCTGTATGTATGGTTCGAAGTGATGCTGATCGCGTCGTTTGTGCTGATGGCGCTGGGCGGGCAACGCGACCAGCTTGAAGGCGCGCTGAAATACGTCACGATCAACTTGCTATCCTCGGCGCTGTTCCTGACCTCGGTCGGCATCTTGTACAGCGTTACCGGCACGTTGAACATGGCGGACCTGGCGCACCAGATCAGCAGTGGAGCCGTTGATTCCGGGCTGGCAACCGTGCTGGCAATGATGTTTCTGGTCGCGTTTGGCATCAAGGCGGGGTTGTTTCCGTTGTTCTTCTGGCTGCCCGCGTCTTACCACACCCCACCGATTGCGATCACGGCGCTGTTTTCCGGGCTGCTGACCAAGGTTGGCGTGTATGCCCTGGTGCGGGTTTTTACACTGATCTTCGTGCAGGATGTGGACTACACGCACACCCTGCTGATGGTCATTGCCGGGTTAACGATGGTGACCGGCGTACTCGGCGCAGTGGCACAAACCGAAGTCCGGCGTCTACTCTCGTTCCACATCATAAGCCAGATTGGGTATTTGCTTATGGGGCTGGGTCTGTTTACCGAGTTGGCGCTGACTGGCGTGATCGTCTTCATGGTGCACGTCATTATCGCAAAATCAGCCTTGTTCCTGGTCAGCGGTATTGTGCGGCAGGTGGCGGGTAGTTATGACCTGAAGCAGTTGGGCGGCTTGTATCGCACCAACGCCGGACTGGCAGCACTGTTTTTCCTGCCCGCGCTAGCACTGGCGGGGCTGCCGCCGTTTTCCGGTTTCTGGGCCAAGCTGACGCTGGTTCGCGCCGGTCTGGAAACGGAGGAATACGCCATTGTTGCCGTGTCGCTTGTGGTGAGTGTCCTCACCTTGTTCTCGATGACCAAAATCTGGGCGGAGGCCTTCTGGAAGGATCGCCCCGGGCAGGACGAGGCGTTTCAACCGCTGCTATCTCCCCAACGCATTGCGCTGCTGGGTCCCGTCATTGTACTGGCGGCGCTGACGGTCATCCTGGGGCTTGGCGCGGAGCCGCTGATTGACCTGGGGACGGAAGCCGCTGCGCAGCTGTTGAACCCGTCGGAATATATTCAAGCCGTGTTGGGAGACGTGGCATGACAACCTTTCTGCTCAACATGTTGTTGGCGTTGGCCTGGATTGCCCTGACAGGCACTTTTACACCGGTCAATTTCGCCGTTGGATTTGTGGTCGGTTTTGTGCTGCTGTGGCTCACCCAGCGCCTGATTGTGCCGTCCAACTATTTCCGCAAAGTGCCGCAGGTGATCGGCTTTGGCCTGTTTTTCCTGTGGGAATTGGTGAAAGCCAACCTGCGCATGATGGCGATTGTGCTTTCGCCGCGTCCGGACATCCGACCGGCAGTGGTCGCAATTCCATTGGATGCGCGCTCAAATATCGAGATTACGTTGCTAGCAAACCTGATCACGCTTACGCCCGGCACGTTGTATCTCGATGTCTCTCAAGACCGGTGCGTCATGTATGTGCATACGATGCACGTCGCTGATCTGGACGCTTTCCGGGAGTCGATTAAGGCCGGTTTTGAACGGCGCGTGATGGAGGTGCTGCGATGATGACGCTGGATGATTTTGTGGTTTATGTCATTTTGCCGATTCTGGCGCTGGCGGTGGTGATCGTGTTTGTACGCCTCGTGCGGGGGCCCAGCTTGCCAGATCGCGTTGTGGCCATCGACCTGATGAATACGTTGGGTATCGGCATTGTTGCCACCTACGCCATTGCGACCGGTCAGTCGGCGTTCCTGGATGTGGCGATTGCGATGGCCCTGATCTCTTTCCTGGGCACAGTGGCTTTTGCCTATTATATTGAGCGGAGGGTTTGACTATGCAGGATGTATTGACCGGGGGCCTGATGCTAACCGGCGCATTGTTTATGCTGGTAGGCAGTCTGGGTGTGCTGCGGATGCCAGACTTGTTCTTGCGCATGTCGGCCAGCACCAAAGCCGCGACCCTGGGCACTGCTTCGCTGCTGAGTGCGGTAGCCGTATTCTTCAGTGAGATTGGAGTGGCCAGTCGCGCAGCAGCCACAATCATCTTTTTGTTGCTCACCGCGCCCGTAGCCGCACATATGTTGGGCCGGGCGGGGTATTTCGTGGGCGTCACGTTGGCCGATGTCACCCTCATTGATGAGCTGGAAGGAAACTACGATCTGGAAACGCATATCCTGGATAGCTGCGAACCTGCACAGCAGTTTCAGCAGGTAGCCGACGACAGAACATCCAATGAAATGACACGCTCCCCTAACAGGTGACGGGAACTACTGGACTGCTGATACTGCGATAATCTGGAGACGTGAGCTTTAGCGTGGCTAAACACTGGAAAAACGGGAAACGAGCGCGTGCGCCCGTTTTGCTGTCAGAAACTATCAAGGAGGGTTGATTCAACTGAACGAAGCATAGCTTCAGTCGATGTATTTGGGCGGAGCTAACTTCAGGTTCAGATGCCCCGCCCAAACGCATGCGCTTGATTACCCTTTACTGGTCACAGGTGGGGTTGGCCTCTGGGCAGACCCATGTTTCATCGGTTGTGCCGTCGACCACCCAGCCGTAGGTATCGTCATTTTCCGAATAGACGCGCCAGTACCACAAACCGCTGCCGTGCCAGGCGGAGTAGTAACAGACCGGGCCTTCCAGCACTTCAAGCCGGTCGTTCCAGACGGCCAGGGCAACTGCCTGATCGGTTGCGCCGGGGTAGCGCTGGATTTGCAGGTTGTCTCCGGTCTGGCTGACGACCAGGATGTCGCCAATCGTCACGTCGGTATGTGCGAGATCGCAGGTCGCGACCTGGTTACAGGCCGGATCGTTCTGCGGGCAGACCCAACGTTCGTCGCCCAGACCGTCCGCGACCCAACCATTGATGTCGTCACTGTACGAGTACACGTACCAGAACCACGTTTCCTGGCCCATCGCCGGAGAATCGTAGCACACGGGCGGGTCCAACACCTCGAAGGTGTCACCGGCCACGGCCAACGCGACACTCTCGGCGTTGCCACCGGTGTAGTCGCTGAACAGCAACAGGTTGTCGCCTTCCTGGCTGACGACGATGACATCACCCACCTCGAAACGGGCCGGGATACCACCGCACTCTTCGCTTGAGCCGTCCGATGTGTCCGCGGTGTCGGCGGCGTCAGCAGTGTCGGTGGCGTCGGCAGTGTCAGTGGTGCCAGCGCTGGCCATCTCAACGTCGCCCATCTCGCTGGCCATGCCGGAGATACGCGGCAGCCCAACCGTCAAAGCAAATGCACCGGCCTGCATACCTTCAACATCGATACGAATCCACCCGGCGGTGGCGCTGGTGGTGGTATAGGTCGCGGGCTGGCCTGCTGCGGGCGCTTCCGCGATCAACGTCTGGGCGGCTTGCCCGGCATCGTCAAACGTGGTGATCCGCAGGCGGGGATTGCTGGCCCCCTGCACGCTCACCGACAGTGTATCACCAGCAGCCAGCGGCATGAGGTAGGGCAGCGGGGTGGCTTCAAACATGCCGTTGATCTGCGCCGATGCCACGACCAGGTGTGCACCGGGGATCGCCGGAGGAGCCGGTACACCCAGGACATCGTAGACCGAGCGGGTCGTGCCGGTCAGTGACAGCGAGTAATAGCTGGTCGGTTCCACCGGGCCGAGCGACACGTTCACGAAGTACCAGCCCTGCGCCATCACTTCATAGCTGAGCAGCGCTGTGGTGGGCGATGCCGGATCGGGGGCCTGTTCTGCCAGGACAACACCGTCGGCATCATACAGTTCCAGGCGAGTAACCAGCCCTGCTTCAGACATGTTTGCCGTTACCGAAAGAATGTTACCGGCGTTCGCCAGTAGAATGTACCGTTGTTGCAGCGTGCCCGGCACGAGTACCGCGTCCTGCACCACATCAGGAAACAGCACCACTGCATCACCTGCATTGGGGGGAAACGGTGTGCCGCCCTGGGCAGCGGCGAAGTTCCCCGGAACCAGCAGCATAAGTACGAGTAAACCGATCAATAACATGTTTTGCCGTTGCATGTGTAAATCCTTTCTGATCACAGGCCTAAACAGGGATTAGGTCCCAAGCAAGCCTTGTACGATTAAACTGACATAACATGCACGGTCATTATGGCACAGATGCGGGCCGAACAAAAATGGTAAATTTGGGGGGGTCCCGGATAGATAGGGGGAACTCTCGTAACTCGGCCTCCACACGATGACTAGGGAAACTTCGAAACAGAATTGGCCTTTCGCCGCAGATAAGCGAAAATCCTGTCAAGATTGTTCACATGATTGGTGACCATCCAGATGCAGTTACCCCTTGAGGTTTACGTAGCGTAAACCTGCATAATCCGTGTAAAACACATGGAGGCCAAGATATGTTCACCGTAGGAGACTTTGCACGCTTTGCGCAGGTATCAAAACGCTTGCTGCGTTACTATGACGAAATCGATCTTTTCAAGCCCGAATATGTCGATGAGACATCCGGATATCGTTTCTACAGTCCGGAACAGATGGTGTCCCTCAATCGAATTTTAGCGCTCAAGGAATTGGGGCTTTCACTGGATCAAATCCGACAAACCCTATCCGATAACATCTCGACAGATGAACTGCAAGGGATGCTTTTGCTCCGAAAGGCCGAAATCGAACAGCAGCTCCAGGCGGAATTGCAGCGTGTTCGGATAATTGAACGCCACCTTCAAGCGATTCGAGATGATGAATCCACCCCACTACTCAATGTTATCCTCAAAGAAATTCCTGATCAGCCGGTTACGAGCGTGCGCTACGTGGTTGACGATTTTGAGATGGCAGTGGATATCGTGGCACAACTGCACGCGGTCGTGCCCGAACGGGTGCGAAATGGCTTCTCCTATTGTATCTGTCATGGTGATCACCATGCCGAAACCAATCTCGATATGGAATTCGGCGTCAGCCTTGCCAAACCACTGAAAAAGGCTTTGTCACTGCCCAATGGCCTCGCCCTCATCCAGCACGAATTAGCTGGATCGAACCTGATGGCTACCACCATCGTGCAGGGTGGATTGCAGATTATTCACGCTGGTTACGCCGCGATCCTGAAATGGCTGGGGGCGCATAGCTATCGACTGGCAGGCACGCCGCGTGAGCTAGTATTGCAGCAGGCGCAGACCTCGTCCGGCGGCGGCCTCGTCACCGAAATCCAATTCCCGGTTGAGCCGATCCCCAACTTGAACGCAATTCGATATTGACGGCAGCACGGAAATGGCACACCGCCACCTCCGTGCTGAAATTGCTTGCGAGGGTGCTGCACTCACAATTA
>JAADYV010000027.1 GCA_010092855.1 Chloroflexota bacterium
AGGTAGGTGTCAAAGTCGTCGCTGGTCAGGCTGACGGATACTGTATCGCCCGCCGTCGCGCTGAAGGTGTAGATGTGGATGTTGGCGTCCAGCGTGCCGTCCAGGACGTCGCCCATGTTGATCGTACCCTGCGGCTGCACCTGGTCCAACACCAGTTCAAAGTCGCCCGACGCCGCCCCGTCAAAACCGCTCACCACGATCCGGTACTGGCCGTCGGAGGGCAGCTCGAATGCCGAAATCAGCGCGTCCGGGCCGGGACCGTCGTCGTTATCCGACGCCAGGCGGCTGCCGCCGATGTTGGTCAGTTCCACGTAGGCGTCGAACTCGAAACTCGTCAGGCTGACGAACACGATATCCTCGTCCTGCCCGGTGAAGGTGTAGGTGTGGATGTTGTTGGTCAGCGTGCCGGTGATGGTTTCGCCATAGCTGATAGTGCCACTCACGTCTGGGACAACGTCGCCATCTGGCGGCGGCACAACATCACCGTCCGGAGGCGGGACAACATCGCCGTCCGGAGGCGGGACAACATCGCCGTCCGGAGGCGGGACAACATCGCCGTCTGGGGGCGGGACAACATCGCCGTCTGGGGGCGGGGCCACTGTGCTTTCCAGTGCCAGCGTGTAGCCGCCCGACGCCGAACCGCCAAAGCTGCGCACGACAATCGTGTACTCACCCGCCGCAGGCAGCTCGAAGTCTTCGATGCGCGAGTCCAGGTTGCCGCCGCCGTCGTCATCCGCCGCGACGCGGTTGCCGTCTGCGTCCAGCAGTTCCAGGTAGGTGTCAAATTCCGCGCTGCTCAGGCTGATGGTGACGCTGTCGCCTGCTGCGCCGCTGAAGATGTAGCTGTGGGTGTTGCTGATCAGTATCCCGTCTGCTGTTTCGCCATAGGCAATCGGCTGGTTTTCGACCACCTCGATTTCGCCCGTGCTAAGCGACAGCGTGTAGGTGCCCAGGGTATCGCCGTAGCCGCGCACCAGGATGGTGTATTCACCGGTGGCGGGCAAGGGGAAGAACGAGATCAGCGAGTTGAGATCCGTGCCGCCGTCATCGTCGGCGGTGAGATAGCTGCCGCTTGTATCATTCAACTCCACGTAGGTATCGAAGTCGTCGCTGCTCAGGCTGATGCTCACCAGGTCGCCCTGTTCGCCAGAGAAGCTGTAGAGGTGCAGCGGTTCGTCACTGCCCAGCGCACCCTCGACCGTGTCGCCATAGCTCAGCACGCCCTGCACCTGTTCGTAGTCCAGCGTCAGGGTGTAATCCCCGGTGCCCGTGCCGCCATAGGCGCGCGCCACGATCATGTACGCGCCGGTTTCGGGCAGCGTGAAGGCCGTGAGGCGCGAGTTGTAGCCCTCGCCGCCGTCGTCATCGCTGACAAGCCATTCCCCGCTGGGCCCGTTGAGTTCGAGGTAGGTGTCGAAGATGTCGCTGCTCATGCTGATCGTGACCAGATCGCCCTCCACGCCAGAGAAGGCGTAGAAGTGCATTTCGTCGTTCAGCGTACCGGTCACGGTATCGCCGAAGAAGATTTCGCCTTGCAGTACTTCCTGCCGCAGCGCCAGCGTATATTCACCTGCGCTGTCGTCAGCCGTGCCGCGCACGATAACGCGGTAGGTGCCGTCGACGGGCAGTTGCAGGGCCGCGATGCGGGCTGCCGAGTACCCGTCGCTCTCTGTCGAGCCGACGAGGTCACCCGCCAGTGTGTACAGCTCCACCACCGGGGCGAAGTCCGGGCTGGACACATCGAGCGACACCAGGTCGTCCGCCGCGCCCTCGAAGATGTAGCTGTGCTGGACGCCAAACAGCAGGCCGGTGACGGTTTCACCATAAGCGATGGGGCCGTCTTCGACCGGCGGTTCCTCGGTCACCTGGGTCAGCGTGAGGGTGTAGTCGCCCAGCGCCGTGTCACTGTAACCGCGCACCAGGATCGTGTAGTCGCCGGAGTAGGGCAGCACGTAGAAACCGATGCGCGAGTTGTAGCCCTCGCCGCCATCGTCGTTGTAGGTAAGCTGATTCGCATCGCCGTCCAGCAGTTCGAGATAGCAGTCGAAGGCGTCGCTGTCCAGGCTGATGATCACCACGTCGCCCGCTGCGCCGCTAAAGAGGTAGGTGTGGGTGTTGTTTTGCAGCGCGTTGGTGGCGCTTTCGCCGTAGGCAATGGGTTCGTCCACCACGCGGATGACTTCCACGCTGGCTACCGACAGCGTAAAGTTGCCGGTCGGCTCGCCATAGCCCTGCACCTGGAGGATGTACTCGCCGCTCTCCGGCAGCGTGAAGAACTGGATGCGCGCATTCAGGTCCCCGGCGCTGTCGTCATCATAGGCCAGCTCGGCCCCGCTGGGACCGTACAACGTGAGGTACGGATCGAAGTCGTCGGCTGCCAGCTCGATGGTCACCATCTCGTCGGCTGCCCCGCTGAAGGTGTACAACTGCGCCGTGCCGGACAGGGTGCCTTCCAGACTCTCGTCGATGCTGATCGCGCCCTGGACCACGTTCTGTTCCAGCGAGAGCGTATACTCGCCGACCACGGTATCGCCCTCGTAGCCGCGCACCACAATCGTGTATTCGCCGGTGACGGGCAGGTTAAAGACGGAGATCAACGCGCCATAGTAGTAATCGGTGTTGTCGGTCGAGGTCAGCAGGTTGCCAGCGGGATCCAACAGCTCCACGACGGGCAGGTAGTAGTCGCTGTAGGCTTCGATGGTCACGTAGTCGCCCGCCGCGCCGCTGAAGAGGTAGGTGTGGGTGTTGTTGATCAGCGTGCTGCTGGCGCTTTCGCCGTAGGCAATCGGGCCGTCGATGACCGGCGGAATTGGTTCCTGGCGTTGCAGCGTGAGTGTGTAGCCGCCCACCGCGCCCTCACTGTAACCGCGTACCAGGATCGTGTAGTCGCCGGAGTAGGGCAGGACATAGTAGGCGATGCGCGAGTTGAGGCCCTCACCGCCATCGTCGTTAGTGATCAGTTGGTTGCCGTCCTGGTCCAACAGTTCGAGGTAGGTGTCGAAGTCGGGGCTTTGCAGGTCGATGGTCACCATCTCGTCGGCGGTGCCGTTGAAAACGTACGTGTGGGTGTTGCCTTGCAGCACGTTGCTGGCGGCATCGCCCAGCGCGATGGGTTCATTAACGACGGGAGTGACTTCGATGCTTTCCAGCGACAGGGTGTAGTCACCGCTGACGCCGTCGCTCAGACCGCGCGCCACAATGACGTACTCGCCGCTGGCGGGCAGCATAAAGAACCCGATGCGCGAATTCAAGCCGTCGCCGCCGTCGTCATCGGTCATGAGCTGGTTGCCGTCGGGGCCGTACAGTTCGAGGTAGGTGTCGAAGGCGTCGCTTTGCAGGTCGATGGTCACCATCTCGTCGGCCACGCCGGAGAAGGTGTACAGATGCACGTCACCGTCCAGGGTGCCCGCGACCGTATCGCGATAGTTCAGCGCGCCCTGGAGGACGTTCTGGTCCAGCGAAAGCGAATAATTGCCCACCGCGCTGCCTTCGAAGCCGCGCACCACGATGGTGTATTCGCCAGTGGCGGGCAGGGTAAAGGCCGTGATGTTCGCGTCGTAGTAGGCGTAACTGTCTTCGGTCGAGGTGAGTTGGGTACCGTCCGGGCCCAGCAGGTCGATGATGGGCGTGAACGTGTCGCTGGCGGCGCTGATCGAGACGTAATCGCCCGCCACGCCGGCGAAGACGTAGGTGTGAGTGTTATTGACCAGCGTGCTCTCGGCGCTGTCGCCGTAAGCCAGCAGCTCGTCTTCGACCGGGGGCACTGGCTCTTCCATGCGCAGCGTGAGGGTGTAGTTGCCGCTGCCGCCGCCGCTGAAGCTGTCCACTTCAATGATGTAGTCGCCGGAGTAGGGCAGGGCGTAGAACAGGATGCGCGAGTTGTAGCCGTCGCCGCCATCGTCGTTGTAGGTCAGTTCGTTGCCATCTTCGTCCAGCAGGTACAGGTAGCAGTCGAAGTCGTCGCTTTCCAGGTCGATGGTCACCAGGTCATCGGCCCTGGCGGAGAAGATGTAAGTGTGGGTGTTGGCTTGCAGTGTGCCGGTGACGGGCACCCCGAAGCTGATCGGCTCGTTTTCCACCGGTTCCTGTGGCTCTTCTTGTCGCAGCGACACCATGTAGGTGCCGGTGGTTTCGCCCGTGCCGCCCAGCCCGCGCACCAGGATCGAGTATTCGCCGGAGTAGGGCAGGGAATAGAACGCGATCTGCGAGTTCAGGCCCACACCGCCATCGTCGTTGTAGGTGAGCTGGTTGCCGTTGTTGTCGAACAGCTCAAGGTATGCATCGAATTCGCCGCTTTCCAGGTCGATGGTCACCAGGTCGCCTGCCACGCCAGTGAAGACGTAGGTCTGGGTGCTGTTTTCCAGCGTGCCCTCGATCATGTCGCCATAGAAAATCGGAAGCTCGGTGACGGGTTCCTGGGGTGGCGGTTCGATCGGTGGTTCGTCCGGCGGCACATCAGGCACCAGCGGTGGCTGGCCTGCCGACAGCGCCAGCGTGTAGGTGCCGGTCACGGTGCCCCGGTAGCCGCCCACGATGATGGTATAGTCGCCGCTGGCGGGTAGCACGAAGCTCTCGATGCGCGCGTTGAGGCCCTCGCCGCTGTCGTCATCGGCGATCACACGGTTGCCGGTGGCGTCATTGATCACCACGTAGGCGTCGAAGTCTTCGCTGTCCAGGCTGATGGTCACCGTGTCGCCTGCTGCACCGGAGAAAACATAGGAGTGCATGTTGTCGCCCAGGTCGCTGCTGACCGTGTCGCCATACGCGATGGGCGCGTTCTGCACTTCGACAAAGCGCGTAAATGTCAGGCTGTAGTTGCCCGGCTGGTCATCGTATGGCCCGGCCCATAGCGGCGGCAGGTACGACAGCGCCACCGTGTAGTTGCTGGTTTCGCTGGCCACAAAGCGCAAGCTGGCAGTGTGCAGTTGGAAGGTGGTGTCGGCGCTGCTGGTCAGGCCGGTGACCGGGGCCATAATCCCACCGCCGGTCAGATTCAGCGGAAAGTCGGCGCTTTCGCCTTCGACGATCACACCTTCACCGGTGTCTAGAGTAATCACCCAGCGCGCCGTTTCGCCATAGCGCAGTTGGCCCTCAATCTCATCGCCGAGGGAAACCGGCGGTGGGTTGAGAATGCCCAGCAGGTTCAGGCTCAGCGAATAAGGGGCCGGGGCGGTGATGGCGTTCGCGTGCAGGATAATGGTGTAGGTGCCCGTCGTGGGCAGCCGCAGCCCGGACTGCAGCGTGCCGGGTTGGTTCGGGTTTTGGAAAAGCCCGCCGCCCGTGTCGTACCCGCCGAGCCACAAATCGCCGCCGATTAATTCGATGGCAAGCACCTGCGCCGGGTCGTTTGCGAAGATGTCGACCACAACCACGTCGCCTTCGTTCCCAGCGAAGATGTAGGTCACGTCCTGGCCTGGTTGCAGCGTGCCAGTGACGGTGTCGCCATAATTGATCATGGTGTCCTGGGCTTGCACGCCGGTGACGATCCCCAGGGCAAGCAGGACAAACACAAGCACTCCCCACTTTTTCATGACAGTTCCTCCTCTATCTCTCGCGTGCGCTCAGGTGATGATGGTGCAAAAGTCTAAGTGGCCAAATGTTTTCCGTGCCGGGTATGAAGTCTATGAAAGCTGAAAAAACAGGAGAGGGACGTTGTGCGTCCCCCTCCCTCGTGGTTGGTGCTATTCGGGCAGTGTCACCGTCAGGTCATAGCTGCCGGTGTCGGGGCCGCCGATGCCCTGGACTACGATGACGTAGTTGCCGTTGGCGGGCAGCACAAAGTCCGTGATCTGGGCATTGAGGTCGCCGCCGCTGTCGTCATCGTAAGCGACTTCGCTCCCGTCGGGGCCAAGCAGTTGCAAGTAGGCGTCGAACTCCAGGCTGGTCAGGTTGATGGTCACCCTGCCGCCCGTCGTCCCCGCGAACATGTGAAGGTGCACGGTGTCCGTCAGCGTGCCAGTCCGCGTGCTGCTGATCCGGATTGGTTCGCCGCTGAATGCCGTCGGTTGCACGGCCAGGGTATAGTCACCGAAGCTCATCTCGTCATAGCCGCTGACCTCGATAGTGTAGGTGCCGTCGGCGGGCACGAAGAAAGCCACGATCATGGCGTTGAAGTCGTCGCCGCTGTCGTCGTCGTAAACGAGTTCCGAGCCGCTGCTATCCAGCACACTCAGGTAGGTGTCGAACTGGTCACTTTCCAGGCTGATGGTGACGACCTCGTCCGCGCTGGCCGTTAAGACATACGTGTGTACGTTGGCCTGCAGGGTGCCGGTTGCTGTTTCGCCGATGGCGATGGGGGCATCGATCACCGGTGGAATCGGAACGGTGGTGTTCAACCCCAGGACGTAGCTGCCGCCATCTTCTTCCCAATAGTCGGATACGACGATGGTGTAGGTGCCGTCAACGGGCAGCGTGAAAGCCGTAATGCGCGCATTGAATCCGTCGCCGCCGTCATCGTTGGCCACCAGTTCCTCACCATCGGGGCCGTTCAGGGCCAGGTAGGGATCGAAGCTGTCGCTGTCCAGCGTGATGTCCACCATGTCACCCGCCACAGCGGAGAACGAGTAGAAGCTGTAGGTGCCGCCTGTCAGGTTGCCGGGGGTGCTGGAGTCAATGGTGATGGTTTCTAGGGTAACCAGGTCCAAAGAAAGCGTATAGGCCCCGCTGTCCGCGCCGCCCCAGCCCTGGACCGTGATAGTGTAGGTGCCAGTGGCAGGCAGCGGGAAGCCCGCAATGCGCGCATTGACGTCCGCGCCGCCGTCATCGTCGCTCGTCAGTTCGGTACCTTCCGTGTCGGCCAGCACCAGGTACGCATCAAATTCGTCGCTTTCCAGGCTGATGGTCACAACGTCGCCTTCGGTCCCATCGAAGGTGTATGCAGCGGTGTTATTATCCAATATACCGTTGACAGACTCGCCATAGGCTAGCAGGTTATCCTGGGCCTGGACCCCGGTCGTCATGCTCAATACAACCACAACCAGCAGAATAACACCCAATTTCTTCATATGCTTTGTTCTCCTCACGTTACTGAATAATCGGCAAGTTGTTGTGCGGGTGGGGGCTGTGTTCTTCATGCAGCGCCCAAACCCCATAATACACTACTCGGCGGTGAGAACAAGTAAAAAGTCGTATATACTCCGGTGTTTCGGGCGTGGCGACGACGTAGGATGGTTGGCAACAGCCCTGCAGCCATGATACCATTTTCTTGCATTTTTGCAGTTATAATTGCGGTTATTTGCAGCCGTTTAGTGACAGGTATAGCGCGGTATCGGCTGCCACGCACCGGAATCGCGCGCTGCGCTGACCTATGCCAGCCGCCCCGCCACCAGCCGGGTGGCCGCGCGATAAGCCGTATACACCAGCCGGTTATAGACGCGGTCCCATGCGCCCGCGCTGCGGATCACGTCGCCGCCCCAGCCGCGTTTGAAGCGATACACGCCCCACAGCCCATCGTCGCGTTCGGCGAACTGGGCTTCGAGCGTATCCGGGTCTTCGTCCGGCACGCCATACATATCGTAATAGCGGGCCCCTTGCGCGCGCGCCCACTGGACGCCCGCCCACTGCACGCCGTAAGGGGCCATGCGCTGCCGTTCCTCCCGCGAGGATGCGCCGAACAGATACCAGGCCCACTCGCCCAGCGCGAACACCATCACGCCTGCCAGGTCGTGCCCGCTGTAGCTGCCCATGATCAGCGCCGCGCGACCCCCAGGTACAAACAATTCGTAGGCGCGCTCATAATATTCTGGGACGTGCACGCCGAACTCCTGGCGGCTGCCGGTGGCATCGATCAGCGCGTTGAAGCTGTCCACATCGGCGCGGGTGCCCTCCCGGATGGCGATCTCGTGTTTGGCGCTTTTGCGGATGTTGCGGCGTGTACCCTGGTTCATGCGCGCCAGCACGTCGTCTTCCGTGCCGCTGATGTCGAGCGCCAGCGTGCGCGGCGGCTGGACGGTGTGCGGGTTGGCGCGGAAGCCAAACGTGGCGAAGTCCACGCCCGCCAGGTGAAAGCCTGGCTCGATCTTGAGGAAGGCGACGCCGTGCTGCCGGGCAGCGTCATCAATCGCAGCCACCAGCGCGCGTACCTGCTCCCCATCGGACCAGTCCACCACCGGGCCATAGGGCACATACGCCCAGCGTCCCAGGCGATAGGGCAGGCGTTTGAGCAGCACCGACGCCCCGGCCACCAGCGCGCCATTTTCCCCCGCCAGCCCGACTTGTAGCGGCGTCCAGCCAAAGGCCGCCTTGAGGTCGCCCCATGCACTCGTTTGCAGCAGGTGCCCGCGTGGGTGCTGTTCGACCAGCGTATCCCATTCGTCCGGGGTGGGGGAGAATGTTGTATACGTCATAAATGCCTTTGATAAAAAATCATGTGACCCGTGTTTATTGTACCGTGATTGTACTGTGATTGTACTGTGCCGGGCGGAGCCAAACGGTACGTCTGGCCACCGCCTGACCTGCGCCCACCTGAAGTGAGCCAGTCAGGAACCTGATCGCCCTAATCCGTCGGGACTTCCGGCCCACCATAGCTGATGCCGCCCGCGATAGCCAGCAGCGCTGGCTCCCACTCGTCCAACTCGCCTTTGGCCACATACGCCAGGGCGATGAAGTCGGTGTCCTCGTCCAG
>JAADYV010000239.1 GCA_010092855.1 Chloroflexota bacterium
GACACCACCGTGCGCGATATCGTGGCCGAGATGGTGCGCGAGCAGGTGCTGCTCAACCTGGAGCAGGAAGTGCCGCACGGGGTCGCAACAGAGGTCAACGAATTCAAGCGCCGCAGCGAAAACATGACCTACATCAACGCCGTGATCTATGTCGAGCGCGAGTCGCACAAGGGCATTGTGATCGGCAAGGGCGGCCAGATGCTCAAGACCATCAGCCAGCAGGCGCGCGGCGAGATCGAGAAGCTCCTCGGTACGCGCGTCTACCTGGAGCTGTGGGTCAAGGTGCTCAAGAACTGGCGCAAGGACGAAAACGCGCTGCGCCGCCTGGGGTATCGCCTGCCGAGGAAGTAGCAAACGGCATACCTGTGCATTTCGCGCACGCTCGGTAGTGTTGACATTTTCGCGTGAGAATGGCGACCTTCTGAGTACAAATGTCGGTGGTGGTGTACCTTTGACTGATGAAGGCAGAATTCTTTGCTGAAAAACGTTGCGTATCAGTCAACACCTCACCACTACCCAAATGTCAACACGACCTAGAACAGGCGCTTGACAGTAGTAAGGAGGATATTATGGCAATCGCCCCGGAAAAGACGGTCAAGGATGTGGTTACGGATTTTCTGGCAACCACGCCATCCATTGAAGAAATCATCGCCTACCGCCTGCCCGATAATATCCAACAACGGGCTCATTTCCTGCTGGAGAAGAATCGCGGCGAGGGGCTGACACCGGCTGAACGCGCAGAAATGGACGAGTTTTCGCAGATCGATCACATCATGACGCTCGTGAAAGCAAAAGCGGAACTCAAGCGGGCTGGCTAGTCTTGACCTACATACCAGTTCATCTCCGTCACCTTGTCATCGAACGCGCAAACGGGTGTTGCGAATATTGCCGCATTGGGCAAGGCAGACGAGTGATTGACTTTGCGATTGACCACATCATAGCTGAAAAACGCGGTGGGCCAACAGAAGCTGATAATCTGTGTCTGAGTTGTTACTGGTGTAACAGCCACAAAGGTAGTGACATCAGCTCGGTTGACTGCTCAGGCACGGGGGAAGTTCACGCCACTATTTGATCCCCGACAACACACGTGGTCAGAACATTTTCGGTTAGAAGGGGCAGTTATTCACCCATTAACATCTCATGGCCGCGTGACGGCGTCGCTACTACAATTCAACAATCCCCAGCGCATTCAAGAACGCGAAATGCTTTTACGGATCGGTGCGTATCCTTGCCAACCTTCAACGAGAACGTAACCGCCCGCAGATGTGCACATTTCACCGTTCGGCGGTACACTTGCGCCGTTTGCCAGGGCTGGCTGGCTAATACTCTGCGTCCGTAGCAGCCAGCACCCCACCACTCACACCGATGGCTGAGCGAAATCACTGAGGACCTATGCGCATAGAACACGCTCGCACTGCCGACATCCCCGCCTGGTTAAAACTCGCTTCCGAAGTCGAACACCTTTTTGGCCCCATGGTCAGCGATCCGGGTTTTCATTCTGCCCTGGAGAAAAACATCGAGCGCGGCACAGCGTTGTGCATCCGCGAGGATGAGGGATCACCGGGCGCGCCGTTGATGGGCGGCATCCTGCTGGGATATCGTCCGCTCAAGATCGAGATCGACTGGCTGGCAGTGGCCGAACGCTGGCGGCGGTATGGCGTCGGGCGCGCGCTGATGAATCACGTCCTGGAGTTAGCCCAGCCCCCGGTCGAGATGGTCCTCTTGACCTTCGGCGAACATGAGCCGGGCGGTGCGGCAGCGCGCCATTTCTACGAAAGCTTTGGCTTCCAGCCTTCGGAAGTCGGCCCAACCAACAGCGCGGGCAAACAGACCCAGGTCTATCGCCGGGTAGTAGGCCGCACCCCCACTGTGCGCGCCGTGATCCAGCACGCAGACCGCTACCTGCTGGTGCAGCACAACAACAAGGTCCCCGAACATATTGGCAAGTGGGGTATCCCCGGTGGACGCATCGACCCGACTGATCCCAACCGACCTGCCACGCTGCGCCGCGAACTGCGCGAAGAACTCCAGATCGAGGTCGAGGTGCTGCGCTTCCTGAACACCTACGCCTACCGCGAACGGCTGCACCACGTGTTCCACGTCCACCCGTACAGCACCGACCTGACCATCGACCGCCACGAGATTCTTGACCACGCCTGGCTGACGGCGGACGAGGTTGCCACCTGGCACGCAGAGAACCGGCTGCACACCGGCTTTGAACTCGACGCGATCACCAAAAGCAAGCAGCACCTGGCGTGAGGGGGCAATAGGGGTAAAAAAACATGACCTTGATCGCTCGTCGGCAAGCAGCCGGATCATGAGGCGGCCTGGTCGTCACGGAGCGCGCGCAGCCGGGCCCGCAGCGCAAGCGTTTCCGGGGAGTAGTTGGCTTCGATCTCGCGCTGGAGGCGATCAGCGTCAGCAGCAGATTTTTGCATGTAGGCATCGACTTCGGCCCGGTGCGATAGGTAATAGGCCAGCACCGCGTAGACATCGGCCAGCTTGAGCGCGGAGTAGCTTTCGACGATGCCTTCGGGGGATTCGCCGTTCTGAAACGCCCGGATCACCAGTTCGAGTAGCACGCGCGTGCCGCCGATCCGAAGTTTGCCCTGCTCGTCGCGGCGCAGGGGCACATCGACCGAAACGGGAGTAGCGATCATTTGATTCTACCTCCTGATATTATCAACAAATTATAATCGCAAATCGGCGGACCTGCCGCCTGGTAACTCATGCTGCGTCGTCTACGTTCCTCCCAAAACTACCGCACCGCCCTGATGAGTCTGCTGGCAACCTGGGCCGTAGTGGTGATGGTGTTGGCCGCGCACACGCTGCGCACCACCGGCTTCGACGAAATCCCCAACGCAGTCGGCACCACTGATGAAGGCATTGTCTTCAGCAACACCGCCGAACGCGAACTCCGCGACACCGACAACGTTCCCGCTGCTGCACGCCTGGTCGCCGCCGGAGGTATCCTGCTGCTTCTGGCACAGCTAGCCGGAAGGATCAAGCGTCCGCGTGCGCTGCGCACGCCCAGCCGGTCCACGCTGTCGCCCGACGCCCCCCAGCTCTGGCTGATCGTGTGGGGAATGCTGCTGCTGTGGATCGCGGCGGACGCCAGCGGCCACTGGGTCGAGCTGCCCGCGCTGACTCCGATGCGGCCCGGGGTGCAATTCGCGTTTCTGGCCGCCGGGATCGCGCTGGTGACACTGGGCTTCGGCGGCGCGCACCGCTGGCCGGACCTGCGCCCCACCGCCCTATGGCATAGCCTGCGGCGGCTCTGGGCACGCGAGACAGTCGTAGTGCTGGGGGTGACAGGTATGGCGCTGTTGGTGCGGGTCTGGCACCTGGGCGAGACGTACCACATTCTAATCGACGAACTGAACTTCCTCACGGCGCTGCAAGGTTTCTGGGCGAACGATTCGACAGAAATCCTGGTGCCAATCACGCGCGTGGTGGCTTTCCCCAAGCTGTACGTATTCTGGGAAAAGCAGTTTGTGGACCTGTTCGGGCGCAACCTGGCTACACCGCGCCTGGCCAGCGCCCTGATCGGCACGCTGACCGTGCCCGCGCTGTACCTGCTGGCGCGCACGCTGTTCGACCGGCTGACAGCCACTTTCGCCGCGATCCTGCTGGCGACCTTCCCGCCCCACATGCACTTCAGCCGCCTGGCGCTCAACAACGTAGCCGACCCGCTGTTCGGGACGTTAGCGTTTGCGTTCCTGGCGCGCGGGCTGCGCCACAACCGCCGCCTGGATTATGCACTGGCCGGGGCGTGCCTGGGCCTGACGCAGTATTTCTACGAAGGCGGGCGGTTGGTCTTTCCGGCGGTGATGCTGGGCTGGGTGGGGTGGGGTTGGTTTGTATGGCGGCGACGTCCCCCCTGGCGCGGATTGGTGACGCTGCTGGTGGTCGCCATCCTCGTCGCCGCACCGGTGTATTACACGCTGCTCGCGCTGGAACTGCCATTGACCTCGCGCGTCAACGACACTACCCCACCGCCATCCTACTGGCGCGACCTGCTGCTCTCTCGCCCTGGCGACCCGGTCTTCACCGATCACTTGCTGCACATCCGGGGCACATTTCTGGTATATGTCCAACAGCCGGAAGGCAGCTTCTTCTACGCGGGGTATACGCCGCTGGTGCTGGTGTATCTGGTACCGGCCCTGCTGTTGGGAGCATGGACAGCGCTGGGACGGCTGCGCGTTCCGGGCATGGCGCTGCTGCTGCTGTGGATTTGCGTCACCTCGCTGGGCAACAGCTTTCTGCATGGCAACATGGACGCCCCCCGCTACGTGGTGGCCTATCCCGCGCTGGCCTTGCTGTGTGCGTTGGGTTTACGCTATCCCCTGGCGATGATCTGGCCGGATGGCATTCGCCCGCGTATTCGCCGGGCCGTCGTGATCGTGCTGGTGAGCGCGGTTGCGGCGCTGCAAGTGTCCTACTACTTCGGCCCGCACGCCACGGCACTCAACAATCAGTTGCGCGCTGTTAAGCCTTACCGCGACGGCGAGGACGCTTTGCTGCGCGCGGCGGACTTTCCCCCCGGCACGGCGATCCACCTGATCAGCGTCGAGGTCTTCAGCGAGTCGTATGCCCAGGGTATGCTGCACTTCCTCAACGCCGACCTGACCGTCGATACACTGGCCCCGTCCGACCTGACGCTGACGTACTTGTGGGAGTTGGACCGCACGCACGACCATGCGTTCTTCCTGGAACCGGGAGACACCGAATCGGTCGAACGCCTGAGCATATACTTCGCTCTGGAGCCGCCCGCCTACACCACCTATGACATCGCGCTGGACCGGCAGTTTGTGCTGTACTACGCCCCCGCCCCAGAACCTGATGGGCTGCTGGAGTGATCACTGCCACCAGCAGCAAACATAGAAAATCCCTGGCGTGGACCAGGGATCGCGGAAACTCCACGACTATTCTCGCGCTACGGGGACTGTTCCTCTAATACCTCGCGCCCACGCGCCACGTCACGATGAATCTGGGCCACCAGCGCCTCCACATTCTCGAAGCGTGTTTCCTGGCGCAGCCGGGTGATAAACTCGAACGTCAGCGTTTCGCCGTAGATGTCGCGGTCGAAGTCCAGCAGGTGCACTTCAACGCGCACTACCCGCCCCCGGAAGGTCGGACGGCGACCTACGTTGGCGACAGCCATATAGCGCTTTTCGCCCAGGTGTGCCCAACCCGCGTAAACGCCCCTGGCGGGCAGCATCTGCTCGTGCCAGATGTCCATGTTCGCGGTGGGGAAGCCAATCTTGCGTCCACGCCCGTCTCCACGGACGATTTCACCCGCCAACTTAAACGGACGCCCCAGCCAGCGATTCACCTGCTCGATATCGCCACGGTCTAGCGCGGCCCGGATTCCGTTGCTGCTTATGATGCGGCCACTGTTTTCGTTGGTCAACAGCTCAATTACCTCCAGTTTGAAACCTTTGTGTTCGCCTTGCGCGCGCAAAAAATCTACATTGCCCTCGCGCTTATATCCTAATGCAAAATCTGCCCCGACCCACACTTCCCGCACGCGCAGGTAGTGGACCAGGCCATCGACAAAATCGGCAGCTCGAATCTGCCGCACCTCTTCATCAAACGGGTGCGTCACCACCAACTCGACACCCAATTCACCCAACAACGCCGCGCGCTCTTCCGGCGACGACAGGTAGATGCGCGCCTCGGCCTTGCCCAGCACCACGTCCGGATGCGGAAAAAACGTCAACACGGTGGGCACGCAGCCTTGCCGGTTCGCCGTTGTCACCAGGTCCCGCAGCAGGTACTGGTGCCCCCGGTGCACGCCATCAAACACCCCAATCGCCACAATCGTTGGGGCGGCGGGGGTCGCATCGGCCAAGCGGTACACATGCTGCATGGTGTCTCCTCACACGGCAGTTTATCCGCATAAATGTTACATCAAACCGACCACAATGCCACCTTCTGTTTTCGGGTCACTTCTTGCGCGATCATGGGGTTCTCACATACCATAGAAGATAGTTACGGTTTACCTTACGGGAAGTTGCCCACATGTTCAACTGGGAATTTACGCCGTATGCCATTCCGCTGTTTGCCGGCGCGCTGATCATGGGCCTGGTCGCGCTGATGACCTGGCGCAGACGAACCGTGCGCGGTGCGCGGGCGCTGATGTTGCTCGCGCTCACCTCGGCGTTTTATGCGCTGGGCTATGCGCTCGAACTGGGCAGCCCCACGCTGGACGGCGTGCGCTTCTGGCTCAAACTGGAGTACGTGGGCGTCACGCTTGCGCCGGTGGTGATCCTGGTCATGGTCCTGGTCTATGTGGACCAGCAGCACTGGCTGACCCCCTTCAGTTACAGTCTGCTGCTGCTCATTCCTTCCCTGACGCTGGTCTTCGCCTGGACCAACGAGCAGCACGAGTTGATCTGGCAAAATATCACCCTTGACCGCTCCGGGGACTTCACGGCGACGGCGTTTACGCCCGGCGGCTGGTATTGGGTCCATATCGCGTATTTTTACCTGGTGGTGATCATCAGCGCGGCGCTGCTGGTACGCGAATTTACGCGCGCGCAGGGGTTCTACCGGCGGCAGATCGGCCTGATGGCCCTTGGTCTGTTGGGGATTCCGGCGCTGGTGCTGGGCATATACCTGGCACGCCTGGCTCCAAAGGGTTTGGACCTGAACCCGTATGCGCTTACCGCCGCGAGCTTTGTCGTCGCCTGGAACATGTTCAGCTTTCGGTTTATGGACATCATGCCGGTGGCGCGCGAGGCCGTGCTGGTCAGCATGAGCGACGCCGTGTTCGTGGTCGATGCCCAGGAACGTGTCGTCTACCTCAACCCGGTCGCCCAGCAGTTCTTGTCACCGCGACCCGTTACTGCAACTACCCCAGCGGTTACTCCTTCCGGTCCCATCGGCCAGCCTGCCGCCAGGATACTGGCATTTTGGGATCGCCTGGCGGCGAAAACGAGTTTGGCGGGCCAGTTCAGCACCGAGATCACGCTGGATGTCCAGGGCGAAGCGCGCCATTATGACCTGCGCCTGTCGGCCCTGCTTAGCCCAACGGGCAACCGGCAGGGCTGCCTGGTGGTGCTGCGCGACATTACCGTCCGCATCCAGGCCGAATACGCATTGCGCGAAACCAACCGCCTGCTGACCACGCTGCACCACGTTGATTCCGAGTTGAGCCGGAAGCTGGAAGTGCATTACGTGGCGCGGCTGGCGCTGGAAGTGGCCGTCCAGCTAGGCCAGGCGCATACCGGTTTCATCGGCGTCATCGAAGACGAGAAGCTGCGCATCATCGAGGGCGTCGGGGTCTACCGCCCAGACACGGTCACGCCGCCGTTGTCGACGGGCATCGTTGCGCGCACACTGCACACCGGGCGCGCCGAACTCGTCAGTGATGTGTCGCAGGACCCGAACTATGTCACGATTGACCCCAAAACCCAGGCACAGATGACAATGCCGCTGATCAGCAACGAAAAACTGATCGGCTTGCTGTCGCTAGAAACGCACGACGCCGCCAGTTTTTCCGCCGAGGTCTTCGAAACCATCCATCTGCTGGCGTCGCGTGTGGCGGTGGCTATCGACAACGCGCGCATGTACGAAGAAGGCGAGCGCCTGGTACGCGAGTTGGAAGCCTTTGCGCACACCGTCGCCCACGACCTGAAGAACCCGCTGACCTCGATCATCGGCTTTGCCGAATATACGCGCCTGGCCATCGACCAGCTCTCCCATGACGCCCTCATCGAACACCTGCGCCTGATCGAAGCGAACGGCGAAAAAGCCAACAACATCATCCACTCGCTGCTGCTGCTGGCTGGTCTGCGCGCCAGCGGCCCGGTCAAGATCGGCCCCATCGACATGGCGCACATCATTGACGATGTGTGCCAGCAGATCAAGCCGCAGATCGCGCAGTTCGAGGCCCAGGTCACGGCACCCGATAGCTGGCCCGCCGCGCAGGGCTATGCGCCCTGGGTCGAGGAAATCTGGGTGAACTACCTGACTAATGCGCTCAAGTATGGCGGTCGCCCGCCGCACATCGAGCTGGGGTATGACGAGCCGGTCGCGGGCAGCATTCGCTTTTGGGTGCGCGACAACGGCGCGGGCCTCGCGGCGGAACAGCAGGCCGAAGTCTTCCGCCCCTTCACCCGGCTGGACCAGACCAAAGCGCGCGGGCACGGGTTGGGCCTGTCGATTGTGCAGCGCATCATCGAGAAGCTGGGCGGCAAAGTGGGCGTCGAAAGCACACCGGGCCAGGGCAGCCTGTTCTACTTCGTGCTGCCTGCCGCCACACTGCCCGAAACGAGCGAAAACAACGCCACAGAGGAGCCACCACCCGCCCAGGAGACAGGACTAACCGTGAAACCGGATACAACAGCCGAGGAAGCGACTACATGAAGCAACGCAGCGCATTGCTGGCAGCGATCATCTTGCTGAGTTCGGTGATACTACAGGAGAATGTGTCGCTCTACCATTTCGCATGAATGAACTATACGCAGCCCCAATAGGGCCTTATGCTAGTTTCGAGTTTTTCGTGAAATCGCTTGGGCTTGTGGTTTACCCCTCCCCCCAGCCCCCTCCCCGCACGCGGAGAGGGGGAGCAGACACCTGCTTAAGTCCCCTCTCCGTTTACGGGGGGCGAACTTCAGTTCGCGGGATTATAGGGGAGGAGTAAACAGACCGTCGACCAATATCTCCATGGAAACTAGCATAACGCCCCAATACCATTCAACCAGGAAAGCACCTTGATCGCGGAACTACCGCTTGAGAGTCCGCGTGATGCACATATGGTTCTGACCACTGGCTTTTGGTGGACTTACCCGATGGCGGCCAACGGGCGGGTGCTGCTGGGCAGTTACCTGCTGCAACTCGAACGCTGACATAATGACTTGAAAAATACAACGGGGTGCAGTCGCTGCGCCCCGTCTGGTTGTCCTACTCGCTCACACGTTGAAGACCTTGTGCGGCTTCCACTTGCTGCCGCGCCGCTCCAACACCGCGAAAAACCGGCCCTCGGCATCATAGGCACGTGCCAGGGTGTTCGGCGGCTGGTGATCGTCGCCCACGCGCACCCAGATGCCGTTACGCACGTTGGCCGCCTGTGGTGGGTCCAAATGCAGCACGGGCATGTCCAGCAGCGCCACGTCCGGCGGCAGCACGTAGTCCGGCCAGGTGCCGTCCTCCATCGCCTGCGCGAACTCGTCCCAGCCCACCGCATCTTCGACCGTGAAACCGCCGCTGGCCGCGCGCTCTAACCCGGCCAGGTGCGCGCCCACACCCAACGCCCGGCCCAGGTCTTGCGCCAGGCTGCGGATGTAGGTCCCCGGCGAGCACTCGATCTCCAACGTGGCGACCGGCGGCTCCCAGGCCAGCAGGTCCAGGCGCTGAATCGTCACCGGGCGGGGTTCGCGTTCGACTTCCGCCCCGGCGCGCGCCAACTCGTAGAGCTTTTTGCCGCCGCGTTTGATGGCGCTGTACATCGGCGGCACCTGCGCGATCTCGCCCTGAAATTCCGGCAGGTGCGCCAGGATGTCACCTTCCGCCACCGGGTCGGGATTTTGGGCCACGACCTCGCCGTCGGCATCGTAGGTGTTGGTTTCGACGCCGAAGTGCACCTGCGCGCGGTACGTCTTGGACGAGGCCATCACGTACTCGCTCAGGCGCGTGGCCGGACCCAAACACAATACCAGCACCCCGGTCGCCATCGGGTCGAGCGTCCCGGCGTGGCCCACCTTGCGCACGCCCGTCCCGCGCCGCACCCGCGCCACCAGGTCGTGGCTGGTTGGTCCTGGCGGCTTGTCCAGGTTGAGCAGGCCAAAAGTGGTCGTCACGTCCATCCTCACGTCACCGGGGTTGAGACGCTGCGCACGATAGCCTTGAGCCGGTCGATCACGCGCGGGACCAGCATTTCGGGCGGCTCACCGAACACCGTTGCACCGGAAGCCAGCGGATGCCCGCCCCCGCCCAGGTCCACCGCCACCTGCGATGTATCGTAGCCGGGCACGGCGCGGAAACCGAGTTCGATCCCGCCGTCCTCACGCTGGCGGAACACGGCGGCAATATACGCTTCGTCCGTCTGCACCAACATGCCCACCAATCCGGCGTCATCATTGCCGGGATACTGCGCCTGCTGGAACATCTCGTGGGTGATGACGGCCCAGATGACGTGATCCTCCAGGTGCACGGCGGGCATCGCGGCAGACCACAGGCGCAGCGCGGCGTATGGTTTGCGGCTGACCGTATTCTGCACGATGTCCGACAATGACACCCCGGCGTCCATCAAGCGCTGGGCTTTGGCGAGCGTGGTGGCCGTCACGCGGTCGGTACGAAAACACAGCGTATCGGTCACGATCCCGGTCAGCAGGCAGTGCGCGGCGGCCGGGTCCACCGGCACGCCCAAACGATCCAGCCAGTCCAGCACGCCTTCTGCTGCCGCGACCGTATCCAGGTCCACCAGGTTCGCGTCGCCAAAATAGGTATTGGTGCGATGGTGGTCCAGGTTGATGAGCGGCACGGCAGACCTGCGCGCCACCTGCCCCACCGCGCCCATCCGCGCCTCGTCGCCGCAGTCCACTGCCACCACCAGGTCACACGTCACACCGTTGAGCGCCGGTAACACCGTCTCCGCACCGGGCAAAAACGCCAGCTTGGACGGCACACCCGCGTCAACAGCCGTGATCACGTCTTTGCCCTGGCTGCGCAGCGCGTGCGCCAGCCCCAACATCGCGCCAATCGCGTCGCCGTCGGGACTGACATGTGTCACGATCAGCACCGTTTGCGCCTCCCGCACCAGCGCGGATGCTTTATCCCAATCCATCGTCGGCTCTATCGTCGTCAATGCCCTGGCTCTCCTGAGTATTTTCCGTGCTGGATGGGGCGTCGTCCGCGTCTGTATCGTGCAGCGAATCGAGGATGCTGTCGATGCGCTCGCCGTGATCAATCGCCACGTCCCAATGGAAGTGCAACACCGGCGTGCGACGGAAGCGCGTGCGGGCTGCCAGTTCGCGCCGCAAATAGCCGTTGGCACGTTCCAGCCCGTCCATCACCTCGTCCATGTCGTCCAGCGAATGCACGTAAATATCCGCGTATTCGATCTCGCGGTCCACTTTCACGTCGGTTATAGTTGCACCCAGCAGAGCCGGATCGCTAACCTCGTTCATCAACAGGTCGCTGAGGATGTTGTGGATGAGGTGCGCGGCCCGTTCCTGTTTGATCGTCATGGTTCCTTCTTCCTAACAATACATCCCATTTTCAAAAAAATATGCCATCGGGTGTATTCCAAATCTGGGGCGACTATCCAGTGCCAGAGACGGAATCTGTAGGGGTAGGGGCGAACCTGCAGTTCGTTGGCTCTACCCAGGGCACCCCAAGGATTGCCCCTACAAAA
>JAADYV010000240.1 GCA_010092855.1 Chloroflexota bacterium
CCTGCCGCCAGCGCTTTTTTGTAGCGCCGCCAGACGATCATGGTCACGATGCCCGGTGCCCACATAAACGGGCAGCAGATGTTGCCCACGCCCATGAACACCAGCAGAGTTGTCAGGCCCGCCGCCAGCCCGCCAACCACGTGCCCGTGTTTCACGATCTCGGTCATGTAGCGCATCAGTGAACGGTAGTAAAAGATGATGAGCGCGATGAGGCCACCCAACAGCAGGAGCAGCACAATCCCGATCAGGACGATGTAAATGGTATCGATATCCGGCATGGTTCCCCCTCAAAGATGGTTTTCGGTTGAGCCTTATTCAACGATGCTGTCCAGCGAACGCGCCATCCGCGCGGCGGCATCCTTAAACACGCGCTTATTGGTCCCCAGGAAAAAGTTGTGCATCAGGCCGAAGTTCATGGCCGCGATCTTGACCGCGCCCCGGCTGTCTTCGTACACGGTGACGCCGGTGGGCATCAGGACCGACATCATCTTGTTGCTATCGTCCTTCAAAATCTCGTAGCCGCCGCCCGAATTGCAAAAATAGAGGATTGTGACCTTCGTCATATCCTCGTGTCCGGCAGCGATATAGGCTTCCTGCAAGTCGTAAGTGTACGGGATGGTCCACCCATTCTCCAGGGCCTGGGCGTGGAGCCGTTCGACCGTTTCGTCGAAACCCAGCTTGCTGGTGTAGGTGCGGAACATCATCATCTTCATCATGTTCATTGTACGGTTGGTTCTCCTCTCTCTGGTGATTGGACTAGTAAACGTTAGTACAATTCGCCGTCGCTGGCGGATTCGCCGTCGCGCTTGGGCTTTTCGTCACGTTTGGGTTTTCCGTCGTAGTAGTCGCCGGTGTCGCCGTCGGGCTGTTGGTCGAAAATCTGGCCAAACTGCATCTGGCCGGCGTCCATCATGCTCTGGATTTGGCGCGCCATCAGGCCAAACACCACACCGCCGCCCACCAGCAGCAGCACCAGGATCGCGATGGCCGCGATTTGCAGCGCACCGCCGCTGAAGATGGCCAGCACGACCAGGACCAGGCACATCACGGGCAGGAACATCAGCATTCGCAGCGGGCCGCGCATCATCATGCCGCCGTGCATCCCGCCACCGCGCATCATTCCCCCGCGCATTCCGCCGCGCAAGAACATGCCAAGTAACATTCCCAGCAGGGGGCCGCGCATCATCGGGCCACCCATACCACGTCCGGGACCACCACGCATCATTCGGGGCATTTTTGTCCTCCTCAACAAACTCTTTGACTGTGATGTCGCGTACAACGCACCCTCAGTATACATGCTCTCTGCTGCGGGCGCATGTTGCCTGCCAGGAGATTCTTATGATTTCTATCATATTTACTTTGTTCGTTTTTGCTCCTATGATATGAACACTAGTACTTAACAACATGGGAGCTGGATCAATGCCCGAAGCGTGTCAATTCCTCGACGGTTGCCCGATGTTTGCTTACTTCTGCCGGGCAGCGAAAAAAGTGTATCGTGAGATGTATTGCGAAGGTGATTTTGCCGCGTGTGCACGCCGCCAACTCCGCATGGAAAACAACCCGGTGCCGGATAACCTGCTGCCGCACGGGAGCACATTGTGGGACGATCACCAAAAGCCGCCCAAGTATTGGGAATGAAGAAGACCGGGCCGCGCGCCCGGTTTTGTATTTGACGGCGGGTGCTCGCTCCCTCTACAATCTGCCAGTCTACGCGGATGAAAAGGAGCAGTGTCCCATGACCACCCGCCAACTGCTGTATGCCACCACTAACCCCGGCAAAGTGATGGAAGTGCGCAAAGTGCTCGCCGGGGAAGGGCTGGACGTACTGTCCCCCGCCGACCTGGGCCTGACGCTCGACGTGGCCGAAACGGGCCACACGTTGGAGGAGAACGCCACGCTCAAGGCGCGCGCCTACCTGGATGCGGTGGACGGTGAGTTTGTCGTGATCGGGGACGACACTGGCGTAGAGATTGATGCGCTGGGCGGTGAACCGGGCATTCACGTCCGCCGCTGGGATGGTTCGGCGCGCATGACGGACGAAGCCATTATCGCCTACTGCCTGGACCGGCTGCGCGGTGTTCCCCCGGAGGAGCGTGGCGCACAGTTCCGCACGGCCTTTGCCATCGGAATCACCGCCAACGGTGCGACCGCCGGTAGCCCCCGCCCGGACGCGATCACGCTGTACGACGGGACGCTGCGCGGCACGATCCTGGAGCAGCCCGCCGAACTGCGCATCGCGGGCTTTCCGTTCGAGTCGCTGTTTTTTGTGCCGGAGTGGGGCCAACTGCTGGGCGAGGTGCACCAACTCCCCCCGGCGGAAAAAGCGCGCTACGTCACCCACCGCGAACGCGCGCTACGCACGGCGCTGCCCCACATCCGGGCGCTGCTTACAGATGGTCGTTCGAATACGTAATCTCGGCGCGCTGGGGATAGTGTTTGTCGCGCCACGCCTGGCACGTTGCGGCCAGGTCGCGCGCCGCGATGTAGTAGTCCGGTTCTTCCGGGCGCTGCGCCACCTCGTATTCCACCAGCGGCCCGATCACGCCCCATACCTTGACCACAATCGGACTCATCCAATCTACCAGGTCATCTGAGTCGGCCCATTCCTTTTTGACCACAAACCCAATATAGTCCAACTGGTTCAACACCGTTTTGATATGGTCCTGGGCCTCTGGATGTTGTTGGACGAACCGCACCCGCGCCTCTGTACCCTCATATTCTGTAAGCTTCTGGTAGATATAGCGCCGTGCCGCGATCTGGTCTTTGTCCATCACGCGCGAATAGATATCGCAGAAAAAATCGCGGAAAAAGCTCATGGCCCGGTCATCGTTGGCTTTGGCGCGATCTTCATTGGCCCTGTGAAATTGAAGCAGCGCGCCCACCACGCCACCAACTGCCAGCGAAAAAGCACCGGCGGTCGTGATTGCTTCCAGCGCTGACCACTTGTCGGTTGACAGGTCATCTTCGAACCAGTGAACGGCCAGCATCACGACTATGAACGAGAACAGCGCCAGGCAAACCATTACGGCGATGGGCATGAGCAAGGCACGTAACTGTGGATTGTTGGGAAGTATACGCGGGTGCGTTTCAGACATGGGCAGAGTCCTCCTGGTGTGTGGTTGTGAGATTGGGTACTGGCCGGGCTGTGATCAGTATCGTGCGTCTTCCCGGGCGCACATTATTGTAGCATAGCCGCATAATGCCAGCCGCATCGCCGTTTCAGCGCGCGGTTGTCTGCGCCTGTTCCCCCGCGCCCCGGAACTGGTCGATCAGTGGATTCCCGGCATACACGCCGTGATACTGGTCCGGCAGCAGGGCAGCGATGGCGCACATGATCTGCTCGGTGTAGGCGTCCAGCTCGTCACCTTTGGCGCGGCCTTGCGGAAAATGCAGCGGCGGGCCCAGGCGGACCACCACGCGCGGGCGAAGGCGCTTAAACATGTGCTCCGTGCCCCACACCGCCCCCGGCAGCACCGGCACCCCGGCCCGTGTCGCCAGGTATGCCGCCCCGGACGTGCCCGGTTGCAATCCTCCCGTGCGGGAGCGTGTGCCCTCTGGCGCAATGCCCATGTGATACGTGCCGTCCGCCAGCACACGTTGCGCCGCCCGCAGCGCATCCCGGTCCGCCGAAAACTGCGTGATCCAGATGATGGCGTTGAGGCGAAACAACGGTTCGCGCCAGGTGCCCCGGTATTTCCGCGCCGCAAAGCCCACCGTGCCATACGGCATCACCAGGTGAAAGGCCGGGATGTCGTAATAGCTGAGATGGTTGGAGGCCAGGATAAACGGCGGATCGGGGATGTGCTCCGTGCCCGCGGCGTGGAAGCGCGCGAACAACGTCATCAGGACTCGCGCGAACGGCACCATCAGGCGGGACTGCCGGGTCGCGGGCCAATCGGCGGGAGTGGTAGGCATCAGACTTTCTCCGTCGGTATAATGCTGCTGATCATACGTTGAAACACACATACCACCGGTTGGTTATTGGGGGGGGGCAGCATGAACAAAGACGAGATCAAAGCCCGCACGCAGGGCATCATCGCGGAATATGATTCCGGTAGTCCGCAGCCGGCGGCCAATGCCTTGCGCGCGTACTGGCTGACGTTCGAGCCGAAAAGCACGGCTGGCGTCAAAGCCGAACAGCGCGCCGAGCAAGACCACGCGGGCACGCCGGTCGACGTGCTGCGCGTCATCGGGGGCGAACTGGGCAAGGCCGCGCGCAAAGCTGTGCCGGACTTTGTGCCACTGGCGCGAATCCTGTGGGATGAGTATGGGCGCGAGGGCAGGATCGTGGCGGCGGTGTGCCTGGGGCCAATGCAACTGGCCGACCCGGAACGTATCTTCCCGCTGCTGCTGGGGCTGGCGCGTACGTGCCACACCTGGGAAGATGCGGACCAGTTGGCCATGAACGCCGTCGAACCGGTGGTGCGCAAATTCCCGGAGGCGTGGCTCGCGCCGCTCGAACCCTGGCTGGCCGACGACAACAAGTGGGTACGCCGCATCGCGATCACGGTGGTGGGGCGGCTGGCCATGAAACGCGGGGATTACGCGCCGCGCTGCCTGGTGCTGGCCGAACGGCTGCTGCTTGATCCCGAAACGGACGTCAAGCGCGCGGTCAGCTTTGCGATCCGGCTCACGGCGAAGGGTGACGCGGCCCCGGTGCGCGACTTCCTGGCGAGACACGTGCCGCCGGACGATCCCGCTGCGACGTGGGTGCTGTGCGATACGATCCGCAGCATGGCCAAACGCTTGCTGCCGGAGTTTGTGGCACTGCTGCCCGTCTACGAAGCATGGGCGGGGAACCCGGCGCTGGATGGCACGGCGCGGCGGTCGGTCGCGAGCGCGGTCAGCACGCTGCGCAATGCAGCGGAGTCGTGAGCGGACACACAGTCACACAGTAGGACCGGCGGATATTGGCGAACGGGCGTTTTTCCAGTATGCTAGGGAGTGTTGGCATTTTCCCCTGAAGCAGATGGACATCACGTCATGAATGTCAACCTGGTCCGGACGGGTTGGAAGGAAGGTGTTGCATGGGTTTTGACATGGACGAACTGCGGAGCGCCGCGCTGGACGATGAGGTGGCCATCGAGAGCATCGAACCGTACCTCGCGCCGGAGGTTCGCAGCGATAAGCTGTTCGGCATGACAGCCGTCGAGCGCATGTTCCTGTCGGTGGGCTGCTTTATCCTGACCAGCCTGGGCGGGTTTGTAATACTGCTGGTGCTGGAGAAGATCGCGCTGTAGGGCGCTGACGTGGTTGGTTGTTGGTGGTTCGTTTGTAGTTGACGGGCGTACACCCAGGTTGGCGGTGACGAGTCTCGTCAACGACACAAAAACTGAAGACCGGCGACCACCTGCTAGTGCTGTCCGTTCGGACGCAAGAAGGCCCACGCATCGTCGGACGCGGTGAAGTACGCGATCTGGTTGCGGGAGGGCAGGGTGTTGCGCAGCAGGGCGGCCAGGCGCTGCTGGCTCTCGTCACCCATCACCACGCTGATGGGTACCGCGAACTGCGCCAGCGATTCGAGCAGGCGGGTCAGGTTCACCAGACTCAGCCGCATATCGCCACTCACATCGAGCAACAGCCCCTTCAGTTGGCCGTGTTGGGTGGTATAGTGGACGAGCTGCTGCTGCACCGCCGCCGGGTCAAGGCTCGCAGTGGCCCGCAGCGCACCAATACCGTGTTCCTGGACCCGGAACGTAAATGACTGACCGTCGGCGTTTTGTGTCACGGTCATAGCAGGTTCCCCGCATTCAAAATCGTTGTTCGTGATATCAGCCAGCCGGGGATGATGTGGTTGCTCTGAGGGTGCCAAAAAGGCGAAGGGCTCAACCCCAACTGACGTACTATAGCCGATGATACCCCATTCGCGCATGTTCAGCAACATATTTTTCCGCCGGTTACTGTTCCACCGGTTACTGTGTTAAAATGCAGGTGTCGGGTCGCGGGTTCCCCGGTGTGGGCCGGCGAAAATGCTTCACCTCCCGCGATAGAACCAGCGTAATGCCGGGGATATGCTACCATAGAATTTGCGCCGTCTAGAGAGCCGATTGACACATGAGAGAGTCAAGCATGGATAGGATACGAGTAGGGGGCAAACGCTGCGCGGTGCTGGTGTTGATCGTGAGCGTGATGCTGCCGGGATTGGCGGTCGGGCAGATCGCCAACGGTCAGGGGGAGGTGCAAGCCACCGTCATGCCCGATCAACTTAACGTGCGCGAGCGTCCGGGCTTTGATGCGCCGGTCCTGGGGGGCTATGCGCGCGGCGACGTGCTGCGCATCACGGGGTGGGATGGAACCGTGTGGGTCTTCGCGCTGCCGTTGGCCGGTGATTTAAGCGGGTGGGTGCATTGGGATTACGTCGATTTTCCGGATGGATTTGACGTTGGCACGCTGCCGATCATCAGCGCGACGGGCACTGCCGGCGAGGCTGCGGCTTCTGCTGCGGCTCCTGCCGCCGCGAATGCGAGCGTTTCAGCGCCGTCTTCTGCGAGTCCGTTCGGGATCGTAGATGCGAGCGTGATCCCCGTCGTGGGCGCGCAGACGCGCGACATCTACCTGCGCGGGCAGGAATTGGGCAATCGCCCCGACGTGTTCGTCAAGATCGGTGACAGCATGAGCGAAGCGCCGCAATTCCTCACGCCTATTGGCCTCGGCGTCTATGATTTAGGCGAGTATGCTGCGTTGCAGCCCACCATCGACCATTTTTCGCAGACACCCGTCTTCACCGACAATTCCTTCGTCAGTTCGAGCATTGCCGCGCGCGGGGCGTGGACCTCGTATACCTTAATCGAGCCGGGGCTGCACCTGCGATCCGATGTCTGCAACGATGATGAATCCGCGCTGATCTGTGAATATCGCCTGGCACGCCCCGCCATCGCGTTGATCATGATCGGCACGAATGACGTTTTGGCGGGTTTGGAGGCGAGCCATTTTCGCCACAACATCGAGAACATTGTGCAGCTTAGCCTGTATTTCGGCGTGATCCCGGTGCTGAGCACGATCCCCGACAACCTCTCCGGTGAGGTGGACAACACCAGAGTATACGAGTTCAACAACGTGATCCGCGATGTGGCCGCCGTATATGGGGTGCCGTTGTGGGATTACTGGCGCGCGTTGCAGCCGCTCCCGAATAAGGGTATGGCGGGGGATGGCATTCACCCCAGCTATGACACGTCTGATCTCTATTCCACCGCGAACTTTACCGGCGATCACCTGTACTACGGGTACAACATGCGTAACCTGACCGCGCTGCTCACGCTCGAAGCCGTCTGGCGCGACGCGATGTATTAGGCCGGTTCTGGGATGTATCGCGCGGCGAAATGCTCCACCACCATGCGGGTGACGCTCCCCACGAATAAATTCGGGGGCTTCTGTTGCACGCTTGCCCCAACGGGCTACGTTATGCAACACGGACACGTCCTGTCCGATAGTACACA
>JAADYV010000241.1 GCA_010092855.1 Chloroflexota bacterium
AGCTTACGAACGGCCCCGGCTACGGCCAGCGCGGGATACACGCCGCCGCCGGTTCCGCCGGCTGAGATCATGATTCGCACGAAATTGACTCCGTTCTGGTTCAGGTGGTAACGAGTCCGGCGGAGGAGATCGCCGGGACGGGGATGACTCGCCGCTGAGCCGCGAGACGCTGAGCATCAGGCCGACGCCGCCCATGGCCGCCACCAACGACGACCCGCCGTAGCTGATGAAGGGCAGCGGGACGCCGGTTGGCGGCAGCAGCGCGGTCATAACGGCGATGTTGAGCAGCGCATCATACGCCAGCCAGCACGTCACGCCCGCCGCGATCAGGCCACCAAACGCATCCGGCGCGCGGCGCGAGACGGTGAACCCCCGGTAGATCAGGATCACAAACAGCGTGATCACAAAGGCCGTGCCCAGCAAACCCAGTTCCTCGCCGATGATGGCGAAGATGCTGTCGGTGTGCGGGAACGGCAGGTTGTTGCCGTACTTCTGCTTGCTTTCGCCCAGGCCCACGCCCGTCAGCCCGCCGTTCAGGAAAGCAGTCACCGCCGACTGAACGTGATCGCTGGCCTGGCTCAAATCTTCGACGGCGGAAGCGTGCGCTTCCAGGCGCGACCGGGCATAGTCGAACTGGATCACCAACTGCCAGCCTACAAAACCCATTGCGCCACCGATAGCGATCAACTGGAACCAGTCTGCGCCCGCGATAAAAAACATACTCAGCGCCGTTGCCAGGATGCTGGCCGCCGTGCTCAAGTCTGGCTGGAGCACGATCAAAAAGGCGACCACGCCCACCAGCACACTGAACGGCAGCACGCCGTAGGTGATGTTGCGAATCCGGTTGCGGTGCGACGCCATCCACGCCGCCATGTAGAGCACAACCGTAAACTTGGCCAGCTCGCCAGGCTGGATGGACCCACGCACCAGCGTGCGCTGCGCTTCGAAGCGCGTTTCGCCAAAGCGCAGTACCGCCAACAGCAGCACGATCACGACGATCATCAACGGCAGCGCGGCCTGCCGCCACAGGTGATAGTCCACCCGCGCGAACACGATCAGCACCAGCAGCCCAATGCCCATCGAGCGCAACTGGCGCGTGAAGAAGTAGGTGGTGCCGTCGGCTTTGCCCGTCATCTGGTAGCTGACATCAATCGACGCGCTGTAGACCATCAGCAAGCCCACTGCGCACAGAATCCCGACCGTCAACGCCAGGTAGAGGTCCAGCCCATAGGCGAACATCCGCCGCCGTTCTTCGGCGCGGCGCACGTCCATCGGCGGCGGTGCCGCGCGACGGCGGGACCGGGCCAGGGCATCCGCATAGTTAAAATCGGCGTCGTCTTCAATGTATTGCGGTAGATCAGACATAATGCACCGTTGCTAATATCCCAAAATCGTGCTGAAGGAGGGGTTTTTGAGTTCACATCCCGCAGGGGTAGGAGCGAACCTGCGGTTCGTATACCCAACCCTGGGCAAGGCAACCCTCGCCCCTACAGAAAAAACGCATCACAGGGTGACAAATGCTCAAACCTGTTTTCCCTCTTTAATCTTCACAATTCGCGCACGTCAAACCCCGTGAAGGTGGCCTTGAAGCCGTTGCCTTCGGGCGAAGCGCTCATGATGCCCACCTGCACCTGTTCCGCCAGGCAGAAATGCGCCAGCCGCAGCATGGTATATACCACCCCATCCAGCGAATAGTGGATTTCCACCGCTTCGCCACGCCGGGTGACACGCATCCACAACGCGGGGGGATGCTGCGGTAGAGGGATGATACACCAGTCGGAAAAGTCGCGGGTGACGACGGCGCTGACATGCTGCACACCGCCGACGTATTCGATCCCGCACTTCAACCAGCACACTTCGTCCAACCGGACCATCAGGCCCGCCTGGTCATACAGTGTCCTGTATTCTCCCGTGATCTTGACCTCGGCCACGAAGTCCCCGCTGATGGGCTGTCCGTAAAAATGCCCGGTGTCGCGGATAAACCCGTAGTGTGTTTTGCGCCAAAAATCCGTTGTCGGTGCCGAGTGGACAATGATCGCGCCATCTTTTTCCTCCCAAGAAGGCGGCTCGTTGTACCATTTCATAAGCTTTTCCGTCCTTGTAAGGTCCGGCTGCCCCGACAGCGATTCCCTCCAGCGCTCCACTCTGATTGTCGATATCCCCCTCTACGCGCACTCCCTACAAGCGGTAGCGGCGCAGGATGCCCATCATCACACCTATCCATGCGATCAAGATGATCGAGCGCAGCGACGTGCTGAGACCAGGAATGGCGATGACCCCGATAGCAATGATCCCCGTCAGCACCAGCATAATCGATATAACAGCGCGCGCCTCGCCTTCGGGCGGGCGTTCGCGTTCAGGCTCTGGCCGGTTGGCTCGCATGTGTTGTTCCTCCCTATTCCGGCACGCCCCACAATCGCAGTCCGTCCCCGGCTCCAGACACCAGCAGCGTCCCATCCGGGCTGAAGGCCAGGCTCTGCACGGGCTTGGCGTGTCCCTCTAATTTGGCCAGCAGCAGGCCATCCACCAGGCGATACAGGCGAATCGCGCCCGGCCCGTTAACGACATCCACGCCGCCCACTGCCATCAGCACACCATCCGGACTGATGGCCACGCTCAGCACGTGTTGGCTGGTGTCGGCCTGGGTGCGCCACAACATGGTTTCGTCCATGTCAAACACCCAAATTGTACCACCGTGCGGCGAATTTGTACTGTGGCCCCCGGCCACCAGCCAGACTCCGTCGGCGCTAAAGGCCAGACGCGAGACGCCGCCGCTGCCCTCCTCGACCAACGGCCCCAGGTCGAAGGCTTCCCATGTGCCCGG
>JAADYV010000242.1 GCA_010092855.1 Chloroflexota bacterium
GATAGTATGATCTATTATGCAGCAGCGTACTACGCGCCAGTTACGCGCCAGTTACGCGGAAAGAGGTCCGCGTTCAGCCCCAGGTGTCCTGTACATGCGTTTTGATCGCGCCTGGAATGTTAGGGGATTGCAGCAGTTCGTCAACCAGGTCTGTGATCCTGATGCGTGCATGTCCATTGTCCAGACTGCGGAACATCAACTGGCGCAAGATGGGGAATACCTGCTCCGGGGCCTGGGCATACACATGATCTGCGAACCAGGAAATGTTAGCGCGTAGATCATCTGTAACCAGCGATTCGCTGATGGTGTCGAAAGCTGCCCGGAATCCTGCCGCTAAATCAACCGGACGTTCAATCGGCTGGCCGGGGTGGGTGATATCAAAGTAGTTCACGACGGGATCGCGGTCTGCCGCGAGCGTAAGCCGGGCCACCGTCTGGAGCTTTTGGCGCATGGAGTAATTTCCGCTCGCGATTGCGCCGGGATTGATGATCCACACCCCATCATGGTGGATCGCCCAGCCGATGTGTGTGTGGCCATAGACCAGAATCGACGCATCAACCGCGTGCGCCATGTCTGCCAGGCGGTCCAACTTGGGCGTCCAGTCGTCGATTTTGCGTAGAGCGAGTTCTTGCGCGCGGTCCGGGTGATGGCCGTGGGTGAGCAATATCCGGTGGTTGGGGGCGGTGATCATTTGCTGGAATGGCAGCACATCCGTCGCAGTCGCGCATTCGTCGTTGCCATGCACCGCGACCACCGGGGCAATACTACTCAACTGGTCGATCACGTCCAGATCGCCCACGTCACCCGCGTGCAGAACAAGGTCTACGCCGTCGAAAATGTCGAATACGCTGGGAGGCAGCGCGCGCCAGCGGTCCGGGATGTGCGTGTCGGAGATCAGACCAAAGGTAGTGGTTCGTGGGGTCATGCCGCTCTCTCCTTATATTTTGAGAGGATGTCGTGCTGCAACACATTCATGATACACCCCGGCACGCCATTTCCCCGAAAATGTCAGCCAAGCGTATAGCCAACGATGGTGAGGGTAACCACCAGCAGCCCGTAACCGATTTCCAGAAAACCGAGCGTTTTGGTCTGCACTTGACGGCGATAGGGAGATAGGCCTGCTGCTGCGCGGACGAACAGCAGCGCCATCGCAGCAACGGCCAGCAGCGGCGCATATCCCGCGACCACCAACCCAAAAATACCAGCGACTGCGATACCGTTGATCCCCAATACCAGCGGAGCTGAATGGGGTTGACCTTTTTCCAACCGCAGCCGCGCACGGATGTACATGATCGACGGGATGTTGCGCGCCAGCAGAACAGCCCACGACGCCAGGGCTGCGTTCCAGCCCTCACTGCCTGCCAGTGCAATACTCGCAGCAGTGGCCGCCATTGCGCTCGCTCCAGCCAGTTCCGGCAGCAGACTCCGCCAGCGGTTGGAGCGAAAGCTGGCAAACAGGATCACCACCAGCGGCAGCGCCAACCCAAACGGCGCGAACGGGGCCAGGCCCACCAGCACCACCGCCGGGACAAACCCGGCCAGTGCAACTGCACCATACACCAGCGCGAATCGTTCGGCCAGCCGGGTACGCGCGTACCGTTTGCCCCGTGTGCGATCCAGCAGGGCGATTTTGAGCGGGTGTCGGGTCAGGAATGCGCCTACGACTCCGAGTGCCATGAACAGCCCGGCCCATGATGGCGCGATGCCCAGGCCCAGTACAACCGGCTCCAGCAGAAAACCCCACGCACCGTGTTCGGGTGGAATCACTACCGATTTGATGCGCGTGTTGGGTGGTTTCTGCGTAGTCGTTGGCGAAGATGTCATGGTGTGCTGATGTCGTTAGGATGAGTCGCTGCGCTGAGTTAGCCAAACGCCGAGGCGCGGCCAGAGTTGGGTACGGGCGTCCGAGCCAACAACCATTCCAATGTGACCGCTTTCCAGAACGATTAGCTCTTTGTCATCGGACGTGATCAGGTCGTGCAGCACGGCTACCGACTCCCAGGGCGCGATGTGATCTTTGCGCGCGCCAATGGTCAGCGTTGGCGCAGTGATGGTGCCCAGGTCGATGGTCTGTCCATGCACTTGGAACAATCCCTGCGCCAACAGGTTCTGCTGGTAGAGGTCGGTGATGTACTTGCGGAACACCTCTCCGGGGAACGGTGTCGGATCGTTGAGCCAGAGTTGCATGGCCGCAAACCGACGCACATACGCTTCGTCATGACGGCGTTCCCAGTAGTTGATGGCTTGCAGCAGTTGGTCGGTGGGCCGGACCGTGTGGAAGGTAGTATTCAATAGCCCGGCAGGGATATTACCCAGTACATTTACCATCAAATCGGCATCCAGCCATTCCGGGCGCGTCCAGATGCTGTAGATGCCATCATCGTGATAGTTGATCGGCCCGGCCAGGTTGATCAGGTTGGCGACCTCACCCGGAAACAGCACGGCATACACCGCCGCCATCATGCCGCCCATGCAATAGCCCAACAGCGAAACAGCGCGCTGCCCGGTTTCTCCCTGGATATAGTGCGCACAGCGGCCCAGTCGCCCGGTGATATGCTCGTCCAGCGACAGGTGACGATCTGCTTCCGTGGCGCTGCCCCAATCCAGCATGTACACGTCGATGCCCTGCGCCAGCAGATAACGCACGAGGGAGCGTTCTTGTGTCAGGTCCATGACGTAATACTGGTTGATCATGGAGGGGATACACAGCAGGGGGATTGGCAGCGGCTGCTCGACGAGAGGACGGTAGCGCAACAGTCGTAGTGGGCCATCCACATGCACCACGTCCGCGGGCGTTTGACCGACCAGGGCGCGCCCTTGTTGGTGCAGCGTTTGCTGGGCCGAGGCGTAATGTCGCCAGACTTCGCCCATGCCCAGCGTCCACAGCCCTGCCCACTGCTTAAACAGGTCATCCATCAGCGAGTGTGTCTTCCAGTCGTTCAATGCGTTCGGTAAGCGCAGAAAGCTGTTGTTCCAGGCGTTGCAGGAGGTACAACTCACGGGCAGCGTGTTCGTGTTGGGTGGCTGTTGAAAGCGCGGCTTGTCGCATAGCGTTGTTGATGCGCTGGTACGATTGCAGCGATTCGGTGAGCTGTCGCCCCATCCGGATCAGGAACTCTGGCGAGCGAATTAACGTGTCCCAGTAAGCGGCAACTTCGCCTTCCCAAGCTTCCAGGCTATGCCGCAGCACCCGGTTGATCGGATCACTCATCGCGCAGCCGGGC
>JAADYV010000243.1 GCA_010092855.1 Chloroflexota bacterium
GTGCTGCTTTTGCTCGCACTGTTGGCCTTTGTCGTGATCCAGACCACCGGCAGCGACGACGACGAACCCACCACTGCCAACAGCGGAGGTGGATCGGGCGGAGCCGCAGCTGGTGCCATACAGAGCGCGCTTACCCCCACCCCCGCCGACACACCCATCCCCACCATCGCGCCGGTCCCGGATACAACCACGTCGGGTGGCACATTAGTGTATACCCTGCGCACACACGGGCAAGAAGACCTGTGGGCGCTACCCGTCGGCTCCAACCAACCCATCCGCCTGACGGATAGCCCCGCCCAAGACCGGGACCCGGCATGGAGTCCGGACGGGACCAAGATCGCGTTCAGCAGCAATCGCGGCGGCAGTTGGGACCTGTACGTGCTCGACATCATGACCAACCAACTCGACCGGCTGACCAATACGCCGGGTTTCGAAGGTGCCCCCACCTGGAGCCCGGACGGGTTGTGGCTGGCGTATGAAGGCTACTACTCCTCCACCCAAAACCTGGACATCTACATCATGGCCTCCGACTCGCTGCGCGCGGCGGAAAACGACGTGTTCCAGGTCACCTATTTGCCTGGCCCGGATATCGAACCGGCCTGGTTCCCGGTGGGCGAGGGTCGCCAGATGGCTTATTCCAGCTGGCGCAATGGCAACTACGACATCTATGTCGTTAATCTGAACCAGGTCGAGGACCGTGAGAATACTGCCCTCAACCTGACAAATACTCCGGATATCGACGAAGATTATGCCGACTGGAACCCAGACGGGACGGAGATAGCCTACAGCGCGCGCGTCAACGGCACAGACACTGTGTACACTAAGGCCATCGACCGTCCGGGGGCAGGGCCCACTCAGGTTGGTGTGGGCCAGATGCCCAGTTGGGGTCCGCAGACCACCGACGATCCATACCTGGCCTACCTGCAAAACGACCGGCGACAGACCAGCCTGATTGCGGACACACCGGGCAGCTTTGGCCCCCCGGACGCGATCTCGCTTTCCTGGCGCGCCTTCGACCCGGATTGGACGGCGGTTGACCTACCGCCTGAATTCATCGACGGCGGCGGCTGGTTGGCGGAAAGCCTCATGCCTGCGCCGCTATATAGCGAAGTGACCAACATCAAAACCGATAACTCGTATGGTTTGTTTGCGCTGAGCAACGTCAGCACGCCCAACCTGAACCTGTCCGACACGGTCAACGATTCGTTCGATGCGTGGCGCGTGTACGTCATCCAGACGACGGGCCTGGACTTCCTGGGTTCTGTGGATGACGCTTTCTGGCAGCAAAGCCGCGCCGTAGAAGCCGGTCAGCCCGCCGAAAACTGGCATTACACCGGGCGCGCTATAGGTATCCCGCGCGACCTGGCTTTTATCGACGACTTCCCCCGCCCCATCGAGGTGGTGCGTGAGAATATCGGGCCGGATATCTACTGGCGCGTGTACGTGCGCGTGACGGAGGAAGCCCAGAACGGCACATATGGCGAGCCATTGCGGCGCATGCCCTGGGACTTCGTCTCGCGCAGCACCGGGCCGGAGGAATGCTACAACCAGGGCGGCTGCCTGATGACGGCCATGCCCACCGGCTACTACGTGGACCTGACCCTGCTTGCCGAAGACTTTGGATGGGAACGCATCCCCGCCGGCAACACCTGGTATCTCAATGCCACCGCGATCCACTATTGGATCTTCGTCAAGAAAGATGGTCTGGATTGGGAAAGCGCGATGGCGGAACTGTATCCTGGCTTTGACGCGGCGAGCTTCCGTAGCGGGACCGCCCCACGCCCCACGCTGGCCCCAACGTCGACGGTGGAACCCACGCCTGACACGCCCAGCACGCCGACGCCGCGCCCACCCGACCAGTGATAGAAGAGAAGTAAAGTTATGGACCAGGTCGTAATCATTGTTATTGGAGTATGGATCGCCAGCGGTGCGCTGCTGGGTGGCATCGTAACCCCGATCATCAACCGCCATGCCCACCGCTCAGAAGCGCACAATACGGCGCGCGGCATCTGGACCGCGATCCTGGCCGGGGCCGCCGGTAATCTGCTGTTCCTGGTACCCATGTGGCGCCACGCGGCCCGTTCTGGAACCCGCCCGCCCGATGGCATCGAAAGCAGTCGCCATCTCGAAGGGTTCCTGATTTTGGCCGTGCTGGCCGCGATTGCCGGGCTGTTTTTCTGGCAGAACAACACCCCATCGACCACCGTTGCTCTGCCCCAACCCACCAATCGTGTTGAGCCCACCGCCAGCCCCAACCTGGTCGCCAATCTTCCGACCGCAGAAGTGGCGCTGGATGAGTCGTCGCCTGTGCCCGCTGCTGCCGGCCAATCGTTCAGCACCCCCACCTACCCACCGCCCTCTTCCGGCGGTGCGACGTCCGTCCCGGCCAGCGAAATGCGTTTCCCGACCCGGACGCCGATCAACTCGCCTACGCCGACACCCACCGAGAATGCCAGCGACGCAAACGCCAACCCGAACCCCAATCCGACGCCATTCCCCAGCCCAACCGGGATCAGCGCGCCGCGCGCCAACAGCACGCTGGACTACGAGCCACCGCCGGCCAATGTACCGCTTAGCCTGCACATCAACGATCACTACTGGTTCAAACGCCCGGTGGATGTTAGCGCTAACAGTGAAGAGATTTTTTATTACACGTTTGGCTCGAACGGCCTGCGGGATGATATGCGCGTCCATCACGGCGTGGATATGCCCAACGACATCGGCGTGCCGGTGCACGCAGCGTATGCGGGCGAGGTCATTTTCGCCGGGCTGGGAGCCGAAGCCATTGGAAACACCATCGACATCTACCCCTCCTATGGCAACGTAGTCGTCATCAAACACCGCGACGGATTCCGGGGCCAGGACATCTGGACGCTGTACGCCCACATGCAAGCGCTAAACGTGGTCGAGGGCCAGCTTATTGAGGCGGGCGATATACTGGGCGTCAGTGGTGGCACGGGTGATGTCAGCGGGCCACATGTCCACATGGAAGTGCGCGTTGGCGAAAACGACTACTGGGCGACCTATAATCCGCTGCTGTGGATCGTGCCCCAGACTGGAAAAGGCGTTGTTGCCGGGCAGGTGCTGTCGGCCAACGGCACCTACATCGACGACGTGATCGTCACGTTGACCAACAACAACGGCGGCGTCACCGAAACCACCACTACCTACGTCGATCCCTACACCCCCGACAGCACGTTCTGGCATGTCCGGCCCGACCCGTTCTGGCAGGAGAATTTCGTGATGGCCGACATCCCCGCCGGAAACTACACGGTTTCGGTCACGATTGGCGGGCTGACGTACCGGGAAACGCTCATCGTGCGCGCCGGAACCACCAACTTCGTGGTGTTGGGTGAAGAACAGGCCGCCACGCCCCAGCCCGTCATCACGCCTGCCTCGTGATCCAGTCTGCGCAGAACCGCACCCGGTCGGGGATATTCACCCGGCCACATCTGCACACGTAGAGCGAGAACAACCAAACGCGCACCCTACGACTGGCCGGTTGTTGCCAGCCAACCTTTGCCTTTGCCCCACCTATTGGCTACACTGGTGGCCGCATGTAAGCGGCAGCAGGAATTTGTCGTCATCTCAAGATGGAGAACTATTGGTATGTACAGTCCAACACATTTTCGAGCATTGTCCCGCGTTCGGGCGTTAACTCGCGGCCAACAAATGTGGCGCGCGGTGCTGGCGTTTGCCCTGTGCGCCGGCCTGCTTCTACCAGCGCTGCACCTGGCCCCGGTACACGCGCAGAGCGGCCCGAACCGGCAGTTGGCCGTCGGGGACATCGTCACTGCCCCCCTCAATGCCGACACGTTTTCCCAGACATACACCCTGTCGGCCAGCACGGGTGACACCATCACGCTAGAAGTGAGCACCGAAACAGCGGACCTCAACCCCGTGTTGACCGTCATTGACCAGCGCGGCAACCGCATTGCCCAGGACGCCGACCTCAACACGCCGACCGCGGCGACCCTGACCGACATCAGCATTCCCAGCAGCGGCACCTTTTTCATCACCGTCGCCCGTGGCAGCGGAGCCGAAGGCAGCGCCAGCGGCCAGTTCACGCTGCGCGTCAGTGGTTTCCAGCAGATAGGCGGCCAGACGGTCACGCTCGACCAGGGTGGCATCGCGTTTGAGCTAGCTTGGACGGCGGCAGTCGACCTGAACCTGGAAGTGCGCGACCCGGTCGGCGGCACGGTTCACACCTACAGCCCTGGTTCGCCCAGCGGCGGCACACTCGACGCAGACGCCAACACCAACTGCGAAAACCTGGCCGACGAACCGTCGGAGGTCATCTCGTGGCCAGCAGGCCAGGTCCCCGCCGGCAGCTATGAGGTCATCATTTACTACATCGACGGTTGCGAAGTTAACGGCCCGCAGGTCTTCGACCTCACCACCACCGTCAACGATGCCACCCCGCAGAGCATTTCCGGCACACTCAACCCTGGCCAAAGCTATATTTCCCGGCTGGTTGTAAATCCCGATGGCGGCTGGACGTTGAACAACGGCGGCGTCAATGCGGGGCTGTTCACCGTCAGCTTGTTCCAGAACCAGATCAACAGTGCCGAGCCGATGGCGTTGGGCAGCACGGTGACCGGCGTGCTCTCCAATGCGTCACCAGCCCGCGCTTATTCCTTCCAGGGCACCAGCGGCACCGCGATCAACATCGCGCTGGAAGCTGAATCCGGCAGTCTAGACACGTTTGTCGCGCTGCTGGGTCCGGACAATACCGTGCTGGCCACCAACGACGACAGCGGCGATTCGACCAATTCGGGCATCGAGCGCACGCTGGTCGCCGATGGCACCTACACCATCATCGCCACGCGCTACGGCCTCAACATTGGCGGTACCGAAGGCGAATACCTTCTCACATTGCGCTCGTTGGAAGTTGCGGCGGACCTCTCCGCTGGGGACCAGGGCGCGACCGAAACGACCGAGGCCACCGGCTTTGAGGATACCGGCTTTGGCGACACGGGCTTCGGGCCCGAAGTCACCGAACAACTTACGCTGACGCAGGGTTCCATCGAGGTCAAACTCACCTGGGATACCAATGCCGATTTGCAGCTCCAGGTTCGCGACCCCGGAGGCGAAACTGTCTTTGATGACAACCCGATTTCCCAAAGCGGCGGCGTGCTCGAAGCGGACGGCAACGTGGCCTGTCTCGAGACCACCGAAACACCCACCTCTTATATCTACTGGCCGCCCAACCGGCTGCCCAACGGCGTGTACGAAGTCGAAATCTGGTTCCAGAGCGCGTGTGACGACATCCGCAACGTGAACTTCGACCTGGAAGTCAACGTCCAGGGCCAGACCATCATTCGCCCGGCCAGCCAGTCGATCAGCCCTGGCGCGCGCTACATGATCACGTTCCGCATCGGCGCGGACGGTACGACGACCGTCGGCACTGGCGGCTTCTTCGATATGGACAACCCCAACACGCTGCTCGATTTCGACGTGCTGCTCGCGCCCGAAAGCGCAATCCCGATCGCGTACAATGATGCCGTCAGCGGCAGCATCACCACTGAACAGCCCTACGTGATCTATTCCTTCGAAGGCCAACAGGGTGACATCATTTCGATTGCCATGCAAGCTCAGGGCGGCACACTCGACCCGGCCCTATACCTGGTATCGAGCGAAGGCATCTTGCTCGAAGGCAACGACGACATCGACACCCAGGGCGAAAACCGGGATTCAGCGATCCAGGAATATCCGCTCGGCTTCACCGACACGTACTACATCATCGCCACGCACTACGGCTTGATCTATGGCGGCACGGAAGGCACTTACGCCCTGACACTGATTCAGGAATAAGTGCCTAGAACAAGAAATTTGATGAACGGTGCCCGTAGCCAGTGCGCTGGCCGCGGGCATTTTCCATATTGACCATTCAGAACAAATGGTCTATAATCTCATTACTATGTTGCATGGAGAAAACATCAATGGCAAAAGATGACCGCCAAAAAGTTCTTGAAAGCACCCTCGAAGACCTGACCAAGCGATTCGGGGATGGCACCATCGTCCGGCTGGGGGATGCTGCACATCTCAACGTAGCCGTGATCCCTACCGGGTCGCTGGCCGTGGACCTGGCGCTGGGTGTCGGCGGGATTCCGCGTGGCCGTGTCACGGAAGTCTATGGGCCGGAAAGCTCCGGCAAGACATCCCTATGCCTGCATGTCGTGGCCCAGGCGCAGCGGCTGGGCGGCGTGTGTGCTTTTGTGGATATGGAACACGCGCTCGACCCGGTGTATGCCGAGCGGTTAGGCGTGGACATCGACAACCTGTACATTTCGCAGCCAGATACCGCCGAGCAAGCGCTCGAAATCACCGAGGCCCTCGTCCGCAGCGGCGCGATGGACGTGGTAGTCCTGGACAGCGTGGCTGCGCTGGTGCCTCGCGCCGAGATCGAAGGTGAGATGGGCGACGCCCATGTCGGTTTGCAGGCCCGCCTGATGAGCCAGGCGCTGCGCAAGCTCTCCGGCGCGATCAAGCAGTCGAACACCGCCGTCATGTTCACCAACCAACTCCGCGAAAAAGTGGGCGTTATGTTCGGCAACCCGGAAAC
>JAADYV010000244.1 GCA_010092855.1 Chloroflexota bacterium
CCTGGCGTGAATGTCGCCGGGCGCATTCCAGTGCTATACTCCCCCGCGTTGAGATGGCGCGATTCATGTCTGGTGCGGCTCAACCTGTGTGGCGTCGTGACGTTGAAGCGGTGGTGGACAATGGATTTTACCGTGATGGTGTTGTTGGGGGCGCTGCTGGCCGGGCTGACCAAAGGCGGGTTGGGTCCGGCAGCGGGTGTGCTGACCACGCTGCTGTTTTCGCTGCACATGCCCGTCACCGAGGCGATTGGATTGGCGCTCTCGCTGCACCTGGTCAGCTATATCCCCGGCCTGCCGATTTACTGGCGGCAGTGGGATGGTCCCCGGCTGCGGCGAATGTTGCCCCCAGCGGTGATCGGCGTGGCGCTGGGGTTTGCGCTGCTGACCACGCTGCCGGACGAAACTCTGCGCCGCGCATTGGCGGTGCTGGCGCTGTCGGCAATGGCCTACAAGCTGGCCAGTGATGCGCTGGGATCGCTCGAATATCGCGAGCGGGCCTGGCACGGGATCGCGGCGGGATGGGGAGCCGGGTTTGGATCGGCGCTGGCCAATGTCGGCGCACCCCCGATCACGATCTACCTGCTGCTGACCGGTATCCAGCCGGTGGCGTTTGTGGCCACGACGCTGTACTTCTTCTTCCTGGTGGACATGATGAAACTGCCGCTGTTCCTGGCGGCGGGCGTGATCGATCCCCAGGCGCTGCTGGACGTGTGGTGGGCCATCCCCGTGATCCCGCTGGGTATCTGGCTGGGGCGCGAACTGGTGCACCGCATCCAACCACGCCTGTATGAGTGGCTGCTGATCGCGCTGCTGACGTATGCGAGCATCCTGCTGCTGGTGAATTAGAGACGGGTGTTGCTGATTGGTTGCTAGTTGTTAGTCAAGACCACGTGGTGGGTATGTTTCTGCCAATAACCAACCATTAAAAACTAACAACTGCTTTTCACACCCGGCGGCGCACCACCATGTACCCCGCCACCGCGATCATGCCGCCTGCGCCCACCACCACAAATCCGAGCACGACCAGCGCCAACCCCTGGACCATCTGCCGCGTGGAGTCGTCGTCATCGCCGCTGCCGTCCTCGGCGGAATCATCCGTGCCCGTGAGGTCGACCACCGCTTGCGTATCAGGCGGCGTGGTTTCGCTGCCGTTCCCAGTGCCATTATCCCCGGTGACACCATCTCCGGCGCTGGCTACCGGTCCCAGCAGTTCGGTGTCCGCCTGGTCTGATGTGCCGGGTGGGGTAGGTGTTGGCGGTTGGGTGGAGACTGCGCGTGCGGGATTGGCGGTGGGCGTGACGGCAGCAGGCCGGACGATGATGGCCTGGCCCGGCGTGATCAGCGACTGGTTCGCCGACATACCGTTATATTCGCGCAGTGTACCCAACGGGACCCCATACGCCACTGATATCGCCGAAAGCGTATCCCCGGCCTGGACGACATGCACCTGCGAACCGTCGGCGCGGGTCTGCGGGTCGGAGACCACAAACCGGGCCGTCGGGATCACGGTTGGTTGGGTATTGCCGCCGGTGCTGCCACCGGAACTGCCGCCAGAGCCACCGGACGCGACCAGGCTGGCATCGTCCCAGAATACGTCGTGGAACGCCATCGACTGGCTGGCGGTGTAGTAGGTGAACACGGTGAGGTAGTCTGCGCTGGCCGTTGCCGACACCGACAGCAGGCCAAACTGCGTAGTGGGGTTGAGGTTGGTCCAGGCGGCGAACGGGCTGCTGAAGCCGCCCCATACGATGCTGCCGCTGGTGGGATCGGTGCCGCCGCTGGGGTCTATGCCGACTCGCACCATCGCGCCGGATGATGTATCCGACCAGGTGCCATCTTCCTCGCTGCGGCACTGGTTTTCGGTGTCGTCACAGGTCCAGATCAGTGCATGAGCCGTGAAGGTGTACTGTGTGCCCGGCGTGACGGTAACGCGCTGGAAGCCGCCGCCGGTGGGCAGGCCGGGGCGCGTGCGCTGCCGCCATGAATAGGGCCCAGACCGGATCAGCGTCGTCAGGCTCTCCTTGTCGCTCTGCTGGAACGTGCCCCACGTCGACCAACCGTCCGGGACAGTTCCGCCAAACGCGGTAAAACTCCCGTTGCTCAGCAGGTTAGATTGGGCGTGTGTGGTCGCCGGGGGCACCAATCCGCTCACCAGTACCAATACGACCGCCAGAAGAAACAATTTTGCCCGCATTTTTTCCTTGTCCCGTGTCAGGTCAGCGCTGATACAAAGCTGGCATGTCTGGCTCAGCGCCAGTGTAGGCTGCGTGGTGCTGCCATTATCCAACACACCATCCGCGCTGGTAAGACCAACACTACCACTATAGCAGATATTTCGCCCCGCGTAACAACGCCTGCCTGACGGGTGGCTGATGGCCGGGCACCGGTCATGACCTTACCGAAATGGCAGGGCACACACCTCCCCCGTAACAGCGTCCACCGCGTCACTATCCACCGTGACCGACGTGCCAGACTCTAGATATTGACGGCGCAGCACGGCCAGCGCAATCGGCCCAAAGGCAGGCGATTCGACGGCGGACGTGATCGTCCCGGCAGAACGCCCCTCGACCCGGACTGTCGCGCCGGGCGTCACGAGGGCCGCCAGCCGCAGCCCCACCAGCCGCCGGGCCACCTTGTCATATGTGATCTGCCGCGCGATGACCTCCTGCCCGGTGTAGCAGCCCTTCGCATCCGAGACGGCAGCCTCCAGGTTCATCTCCAGCGGGGTGTAGTCGTCCGTCAGTTCGCGAGCGGGACCCGGTCGCCCGGCTTCCACGCGCCGCACCTCGTATGCTTCGTCGGACAGCGCCACCACGCCAGCAGACTCCAGGCGGTGGGCCAGGTCGTCCGCGTGTTCGACCGGCACCACCAGCCGCACGCCCTCACCCAGCAGCGGCAGTCTCCACCGGGCCAGTTCGCGTCCCGCCGGCGCGTGGTCTTCCCCGGCCCCGAACAGGTCAAACTGGGCATAGGCCGCGCTGGAGTCGGTGACGGTCACTTTATCCATGAAGAAAATGTGCCGTTGCAGATACTGCGCCGTCGCTGCGCCGCGCCCTGGCAGCGTGATCACGCCCACCGCGTCATGATCCGCCGCATCCGCCAGCGAGACTACCCCCCACACGTCGAGAATGCGCGCCGTGCTGGAGGTCAGCACCGACCACAGCGGGGCGTCTGCCGCCAGGCGCTGCACGTCGTTGGTGGTCTGCCGCTGGATGAAGTCCAGCCGGTCCGCGCCGCCAATGGTCAGGAAGCCCGGTTCTGCCAGCCGGAAGAAAGCCGCGGTGTGGGGCGCGGTCGGCGCACGGTGATCGGTGGTAGGGTCTGGGGTTGGCCGGGTCATGGATACCTCCTATGTGTTGTTTGATCACGAATGTACAGAAATCGCTATCTCACCGGCAACCTGCCACGCGAGAAAACACCCGTTTTCTGCTATAATCGATGTGACAAACGACATGCTCAAGGAGAAAAACTATGCGACGGGTGTGGCTTGGGGTGGTGGTGGTGCTGATTGTGGCGGCGATGGCGTGCAACCTGACGGGCGGTGATGAGACGGAAAGCACGGCCACCCCCACCGTCACCAGCCAGATGTTCCAACCGGTTGTCACGCTGTCACCGGCGGCTTTTTTGACGCCCAGCCCAACCACATTCGGGGGTGCGCTGCCGGATGCTAGCCAGGTCCCGCCCACGCGAACAGGCTGTACCCAGGCCAACTGGTTCTATACCTACACTGTGGGGGCCAACGAAACCCTGAGCACCATCGCCGACCGAACCGGCGGAGCCTACTCCTACCAGCAGATCGCGGACGGCAACTGCCTGGAAGACCCGAATGTTATCTTTGTCGGCCAACAACTACTGGTCCCGATCCCGATTCCGACGCTGGCCCCGCCGATCACGCCGGTCAACACGCCGGTGCCCGATCCCGATGCGCCGCGCGTGACCGTGTTCCAGCATTGGATTGGCACGGATGGCGTGCCGGTGGCCAACACTACCAGCGTGGCCGTCGATGCCGGCCAGGTACCGAGCGCTGATGTCGTCGATTTTTACGTTGTGCGGCCTGGGGCGTCTGCGGTGTTGTTTGCGTCGGATGATGATCCCTGGAACCAGGCCCAGGTGACCTATACCTTCCCGGCGACGGGCACCTACACGTTTTACGCGGTCGCGCGCAATAGTGAAGGCGCAGAGAACCAGAGCAACCAGTTCACGGTACGCTACGACCCGACCTTCCTGCCGCCGGGCGAAACCCTACCCAACCGCCTGATCATCGAACCGGCCACGCTGTCCGGTGGGGTCTACTTCGTGTCGGTGGGTAACACCGTGACAGTGGCTTGGCCCGACGCACCGGCCACCGCGCTGAGCATCCGGTTTACGCTGGTCCCCGATGACCCCGCGATGCCCACCACTACGCTGGTGGACAACAGCCGCCTCGACGGAGCGCTGGTGCCCTGGCTGCCGCCGAGTACCATGTCCGGCGTGTGGCAGGCGGAAGCCGTCATGCCGACCGGGTCCGCCAACCAGTTCAGCGACCCGCTGCTAGTCGAGGTACAGTAAGGTGGAACAAAAACTAACGCTCGGCACGACGGAACTACACTACCTGGACACCGGCGGACCAGGTCCAGCGCTGGTGCTGCTGCACGGCCTCAACGAAAGCCTGACCAGCTACCGGGCCGCTGTGGACCTGCTGGCGGGCATGATGCGCGTGTTGGCCCCGGACTTGCGTGGACATGGCCGGTCGTCCTGGGTGCCAGACCAGTATCGCGTCCAGGACTACGCCGCCGACATCATCGCTTTTCTGGCCGAAGTGGTAGGGGAACCGGTCGTGCTGGCCGGGCATTCGCTGGGCGGCCTGATGGCGGCCTATATCGCTTCCCGGCCTGGGCCAGCGCCACGCGGCCTGGTGCTGGAAGACCCGCCGCTGTTTACGGCCCAGATGCCCGCGCTGCAAGACACACCGTTTTACCCCATTTTTGTCCAGACGCGCGACCTGCTGCGTGCGCACCACCAGCGCGCGGGAACGGTGGATGACCTGGTCGAGATCGTCGGCCAGTGGCCTGCCAATGAAAGCCAGACGATCCTGGAGGCGGCAGGGGAGCAATTTACCCGCCAGTTCGCCTGGCAGCTCCACCACAGCGATCCCGAAACGCTGACCGTGACCATTGACGGGCGGCTGTTTGGCGCATTTGCTCCAGAAACCGACTTGCCGCGGGTACAATGTCCCACGCTCCTGCTAGCGGGAACCTATGAGCGGGGCGGCGCGATGGAAGCCGCCGATGTGCAGGCTGCGGCGAGGCTGCTTCCGGCGTGTTCGTATGCCGTGTGGGACGACGCCGGGCATTCACTGCACGAGCAGTTTCCAGAGCGCTATGTGCAGGCGGTGCAGACGTTTCTGGAGCAGCGTGGCGTGCTGTAGGTGGCTGCGTGGCGCGAAACACAAGTGAACCGTTGGGTTGACGAGGAGGATGTTGTGTCCAAATTGCGTATAGTGCTGGTGGCAGTGTTGATGGGCGTATTCCTGGTGGCATGCGGCGGCGGGGATGATGCCGACGACAGCGCCGAGGAATCGCCTACCGTCATAGTATCGCCAACGGCGGGGACGCCGGTCGCAGAAGGAGCGGTTGCAGAGTCCCCAACGGCGGCTACCCCGGCAGCCGGAGAAGCGGTCACAGAGACTCCCCCACCCGTGATCCCGCCAGACACAATCACTACCGACGACACACGGACGCCATCGCACACGCCGGGTCCAACCGAACCGCCGCCGCCAACCCATACACCAACGGCAACGTTCACGCCAACGCAAACGCCCACCTTCACGGCGACCCCGTGCGCGCTCCGCACCGATTGGACGCTGTATATCGTGCGTGATGGCGATACACTCAGCAACCTTGCGCGGCGCACGAATACCACGATCGATGCCCTCGTCGGCGGGAACTGTCTGGCCGGGCCGGGACCATTGATCCCTGGGCAAGACTTCTACGTCCCAGAGTTTCCCGCCAGCGCCGGTCCCGTGCTTGACGAGGCTGCCCTTGACACCCCGTTGGTGATGTTACTCGACGGCGACCTGTGGGCGTGGTCTGCCAACAGCGCGGACCTGACGCAAATTACGCAGTCAGGATATGCGAGTCGCCCGCTGCTCGCGCCGGATGGGTCGCACATCGCCTATCGCCAATGGGCGAGTATCACGCTGGACGCCATCGCAAGCGGCCAGGACTTGCGCGGCCTGTATCCCAGCGATATCCGGCTGTGGGCGCTGGACAGCGGTGCGATCGTCACCATCGCCGCGCAGCCCGACGGGGCGCGCTTTATGTCCGAGGACGTAGACAACGCGGTGATCCGCTCCGCTCCGGCGTGGTCCCCGGATGGCACCCAACTCGTATGGGCCGAACTGGTGCTGCCCGCCTATAACCTCCACCAGGTGCAACTGGTCGTCTACGATCTCGACAGCGAAGAAACGACGGTAATCATGCCACAACTGGATTTGACGCCGTCCGGCTTCGGTCAAGTCGCGCTGCCAGCCCTCGCCTGGGATACGAACGGCATCGCGGTACTGGACACGGTGGATGGTACGGTGTGGATATTCGCCTCGGACGGCGAACGCGTGTTCGTCCATACTCACCAGGGTCCGGTGCGCGTGATGGTGTGGGCGGCGGATGTCGCTGGGGCACAGGGCGCGCTGGCCCTGCTGGATGCGACCGGCACCTGGACGCTGCTCGACCCGGTCGCGGGCACTATGCTGCCCGTCCTGGAACCGCTGGCATTGACCGGCGCGGAGGATGCTGCTGTCGTGCGTATTGAGGGCGTGGACGGTGAGCGGCTGGTGTGGTCGGTGGCGGGCGAGATCGTGGACTTCACCGGGGAGCCGGATGCGCTGGCGCTGGAACCAGGAGGTGAATCGATCGCGTGGGTGACCGGCAGCGAGGATGGCGTAGTCGTCTGGCAGGACGGCGACCAGGTCATCATTCCCAATACCGCCGCCCCCGGGGATCAACCGGGCGGATTGGCGTGGGGCGCGGGGACCTGGCGTGTCCCGGACACAACCGCCGCCCCGGGTGACGAGTGCCCGCTGCCACCGCGCCTGGCGGTGGATGCGCAGGGTATCGTGCTGCCGGCATTTGAACTGCCGCTGGCCGAATCAGCCGGAGCCGCTGATCCCGACGCAGAAACACTCCCGCCGGGGCAGGTATTCGACGTGGTGGATGGCCCGGAATGCGTGGATGGCGCACTGTGGTGGGAAGTCAGCGCCGATGAAACGGGCGGATGGTTGGCCGCAAACCAGGCTCGTGCTTATACCGTCCAGCCTTATGCGCCTGCCGTGTGCGAGGAGCCGCCGCTGTTCGTGGTGGGCCAGACCGGGCGCGCAGCCATCGGCCCGCCCCTGCCACTGCGCATTGATCCCGACCCGACCAGTGCCCTGACCGGGCAGCTTCCAGGCGGCACGGTTTTCTCCGTGCAGGATGGCCCGGCGTGCGTGGACGGCGTGGACTGGTGGCAGATCACTGCCGGCGGCCAGTTCGGGTGGGTGGCGGAAAGTGGCTACCGGTTGCAGGCATTCCAATGTCCGGCATCGCTTCCGCCGCGGCTGATGCCCGGTGCCCCGGCAGTGGTCATTGCCGAAGAGGAGATCGCGTTCTTTCTGGGGCGGCCCAATGGCGGGGACCTACCTGCGATTCCGCCTGGCAGCCTGGTCAGCGTCTTGAGCGGGCCACAGTGCGGGTCGGATGGCTACCTGTGGTGGGAGGTGCAATATGACGATCTGCCCGGCTGGGTGATCGAAAGCACCGAGGATGGTTATCTGCTGGAGTTGCTGCAAGGCTAGCGCCCGGCATCAGCAGCGACCGGGATGCAACCAAAAACGCCCTGCCAGCCAATGGTAGGGCGTCTTTAGTGGGTGACGAGGGACTCGAACCCCCGACTTCTTCCTTGTAAGGGAAGCGCTCTAACCAACTGAGCTAGTCACCCGTGTGTACGATTAGCATTATAGCGGCGGGCGGATAGTGGCGTCAAGTCTGATATTGGCCGCGACGGTCCGTGCCTTAGTCACCGGTCAATCGGCCCGGTGCACGTGCATCACTTCCGCCGGGTCTACCACACGGACCTGAGCCGCTACGACGGTGATCACGTCCAGTGTCCGGCCATCCAGGGTAAAGATTTCCACTTCGTTCCCTGCCCCCTCGTCGTGGATGAGCACCACCACGCCAACGTCACCGGCTTTCAAGCCCTTCTGGGGCAAATCCGCTGTCAGCACAACCCGTTCATGTTCCGTAATCATCGTCCTGTTC
>JAADYV010000245.1 GCA_010092855.1 Chloroflexota bacterium
GCGTCACCAGCACGGCGGCGACGATAAAGCGCTTCATGTGCTTGTTGCTCCTCTCATTCTCTCTTGCCGCAGCGTCCGACAACTACTTGCCAGACACTAATGATTTTCCAATTCATCTTTCTAAATTTAATAACAGTTTTTTGACGGCTGCATGATGCTACACTGACGATTACCCGTTCCTTAACCGCCGCTGTCCAGAACTTGACGGCTGTTCCCGGCCCTTCGTATAATGATTGCGCCACGGTAGTGTTGACACTTTCGCCCGAGAACGGCGATTTTCTGAGTGCAGATGTCAACACAGCCTAATGGGTAAAACAATGAATTGATCCAGGAGATAAAATCGTATGCTGCGTAAGGTTGCTTTGTTCGCTGTGGTGCTGGTATTGCTCATCAGCCCAGTTCCCGCTGCTGCTCAGGGCGGCGACGATGGCCGCATCAACCCCTTTGGGGGCCTGGGCGCGCCTGTCGCCATCTACTATGACGGCAACATCACCCTTTACGTCATCACGCCAGACAGCGTGGGCGAATACCTGTTCTTCGTTCCCGCCGAAGACATCGAAGCCGCCGGTATCCCCGCCGAGGGCGAAGACCCCATCATCTTGTGGGAGGATGTGAATCCTTACGGGGGATTCGACATCACCATCTCGCGCCTGCCCACGGGTGAATTTCGGATGGATACTCGCAAGGACGCGGCCTTTAATCCGCCCGATGATACCGAACCGTACATCGTGGTGTGGATGACTAACCGCAGCGACGCCTATACGCTCAAGCACTAGGCTTAGAGACAGTCCCCAACGATACACCCACCAACCCCGGACGCCTACTGTCCGGGGTGTTTTGCGGGTCCAGGCAAAACCAGGGCGAGTTGTGCAACAGGGGATGTTATGCGTGCCAAAACCCTCACGGGCAGGTATAATCCGCGCCATGTCTACGACTAATCACGTTGGCCTGAATGCGCACCTGCTCGTAGCCCAGGCAGGCTATCGCAGCGCGGGCATCAACGGCTATATCTACAACCTGCTGGCCACGCTGCCAGACGCTGATCCGGCACTGGCCTATACCGTCTTCACCGGACAGCACGCCTATCCCCCGGATCATGCGCGACTGGTGGTACGACGTTCGGCCTGGCGCACGGAAAGACCGGTGCGCCGCATCCTATGGGAGCAAGCTGTTCAGCCCGCCGCGCTGCGCCAGACCCGGCCTGACTTGCTCCACGCCCTGGCGTTTGTCTCGCCGTTGATCAACTGGATTCCGACGGTAGTGACCGTGTACGACCTGAGTTTTATGCACTATCCCGAACTGCTGCCCGCCGCGCGCCGCCTGTATCTGCGCACCTTAACACGCTGGTCATGCCAGCGAGCGCGCCGCGTGATCGCCATTTCGCAGAGCACTGCCGCCGACCTGGTGACAACCTTTGGCCTGCCCGCCCACAAGATCGATGTAGCCGTACCGGGCGTGGGGGCGCAGTTCCACCCGCTGCCCCCGGCTGAAGTCGAGGCGTTCCGCCAGCGCCAGGGGCTGCCGGAGCGCTTTTTGTTGTTTCTGGGCACGCTGGAACCGCGCAAAAACCTGCCGGTGCTGCTGCGTGCCTATGCTGGGCTACCCGTGCAGGACCGCCAGGCCGTACACCTGGTGCTGGGCGGCGGTAAGGGGTGGATGTACGACGACATCTTCCGCACCATCGAGACACACCACCTGGGCGATACAGTTCACCTGCCGGGTTACGTGCCCGCCGATGACTTGCCGCTGTGGTACAACGCTGCGGAAGCGTTTGTCTACCCATCCATCTTTGAGGGTTTTGGGCTGCCAGTGGTCGAAGCGATGGCGTGTGGAACGCCGGTGCTGGTGTCGGATGTGTCATCACTGCCCGAAGCCGCTGGCGATACCGGCTACAGGCTCCCTCCCGAAAACGACCAAAGCTGGACAGAAGCGCTCGCACACGTTATACACGATGCGGAGTGGCGTCAGGTCGCTAGCATACGCGCGCGCGAACGCGCCGCGCAGTTCACCTGGTCCAACACTGCCGCGTGCACTGTCGCCAGTTACCGTCATGCGCTGGGATTGATTCAGGAAAAGAATTAATGTCCAAAACCGCTTTTAATCAACCACGCTGGCTGCTGCCCGTCGTCGATGCCGGGCTGGTGGTGGTTGCGTTCCTATTCTCATATTATCTGCGCTACGAAGTGCAGTTCCTACAACCCGTTGACGAAGCCAACGACGCCCCTTTCACACCCTACGTGCCCTACGCTGCGATGTTCGTGGGGTTGATGTGGCTCTTTAACCAGAACGCCAGCCTGTACCGCGAGCGCCGGGGCCGGACGTGGTGGGAAGAAATGTTTGCGATTGGCAACAGCGCCACCAACACCGCAGTGTTTGTGATGGCGCTCAGCTTTTTGCTGCAACCGCTGGTCTTCTCCCGCCTGCTGATCATCCAATCGGCGCTGCTGACGGTCGTACTCCTGGGCTTGTGGCGTATCGTGCTGCGCCAGGTGCAAAACCAGATGCGCAAGCGCGGCGTGGGCGTGGAGCGGGTGCTGGTCGTTGGGGCGGGATCGGTCGGGCTGGCTGTGATGCAGACGATCATCGCCCGGCCAGACCTGGGTTATAAGCTGATCGGTTTTGTGGACGACAACCCAGAGCGCGGCTCAACCGACCTGGGCCGGGTGCCCGCCTATGGCCAGGTGGACAACCTGCCGGGCGTCATTGAGCGCGAACGGATTGACACCGTGGTCATCACGCTGCCCTGGCAGGTCCAACGCAAGATCGTGCAGATCGTGCGCGAGTGCGAAAGCAAGCACGTCCGCGTGCGCACTGTGCCGGATATGTTCGAACTCAGCTTGAGCCAGGTGCAGGTCGAGATGTTGGGCGGCATCCCACTCCTGGGTCTGAATGGGGAAGCGCAGTTGCAGCCCAGCAGCCGCCTGATCAAACGCGCCATCGACATCGCGCTCACTCTGCTGGCGCTACCTGTCGTCGGGCCGCTCATTGGACTGGTGGCCCTGGCCATCAAACTCGACACACCTGGCCCGATCTTTTTTTCCCAGGAGCGCGTAGGACTGAACGGCAAACGCTTCAAGGTCTACAAGTTCCGCTCGATGATCCAGGATGCCGAAAAGTATCACGACAAGCTGATCCGGGACACCGGCGAAGACCCGCGCCATCCCAAGATCGCCAACGATCCACGTATTACGCGCGTAGGCCGCTTGATTCGGCGCTTCAGCATCGACGAACTGCCCCAATCTGGAACATTCTGGGCGGCGAGATGAGCTGGGTAGGACCACGTCCGGCAGTGCCCGCCGAAGTCGAACTCTACGAACCCTGGCACCTCAAACGCCTGCAAGTGCTGCCCGGCTTGACCGGTCTGTGGCAGGTCAGCGGACGCAGCGAAGTGCCATTTGAAGAAATGTGTTTGCTGGACATCTATTACATCGAGAACTGGTCGCTGGGCCTGGATTTGCAGATCATGCTGCGCACCGTGCCCCGCGTCTTGCTAGCGCATGGAGCATCCTGATTGTGGCCACCCAGTCCCCCCGTATCCCCAAGCTCGCCCTTGATTCGTCCGACGCCCACCAGTTGGTGCAGTTCGCGCAACACCTGATCCAGACGCCCAGCCGCTCCACCCAGGAAGGTGATGTTGCCGCCCTGATTGTGGAACACCTGCAGGAACTGGGCTTCCCCGATGTGCACGTCAACGCGATGGGCAGCGTCATCGCCACGCTAGGGAATGGGAACGGGCCCACTCTGTTGTATGACGCTCACATGGACACCGTCGATGTAGCAAACGCCGACCGCTGGCCCCATCCCCCCTTCAGCGGCGTGATCGAGTCCAATACGTTGTATGGGTTGGGAGCGGTGGACATGAAAAGCGCGCTGGCCAGCATGATCTACGGCGCGCGGCAACTCCTCCCCTACCAGGACCAGATCAACGGTAAGTTGGTGCTGGCGTTCGTCGTGCAAGAAGAGCCATGCGAAGGGCTGGCGATCCGGTACGTCGTCGAGGAAGACGGCATCCGGCCCGATTACGTGGTGTTGGGTGAGCCAACTAATCTGCAGATCAGTCGCGGGCAGCGCGGGCGAGTCATGTTCAAGGTGGTGGTGCGGGGCAAATCGTCGCATGGCGGCCAGCCGCATCTCGGCCAGAATGCCGTATACGCTGGTGCGCGGTTGGTGTTTGCCGTGCAGCTCATGGCCGATACGCTGCTTAACGACCCCTTCTTGGGGCCGGGCACCATCGCCGTCACCGGCATCGTCAGCCAGGGTGTCAGCCTTAACGCGATCCCAGAGTTGTGCAAGGTTTACCTGGACCGCCGCCTGACGCTGGGGGAAACGGTCAGCGCGGCCCAGGCCCAACTGGAAAGTATGCTCCGGCGTGAGAACATCCCAGGCAACGTTAGTATCACCACCTACGACGAACCGTCCTATACCGGGCTGGTCCGCACCGCGCTCGAAGCACATCCCGCCTGGGTGTTGGACCAGGCGCATCCACTGCTTACCACCCTCAACTCGACGATCCAGGCGGTGCGCGGCCAGGCCGCCACCATCGGGCACTGGCCTTTCTCGACCGACGGCGTATACACGATGGGCCAGGCCAATATCCCGACGGTGGGATTTGGCCCCGGCGACCCCAACCTGGCGCACACCTACCAGGAACATATTCACATCCACGACCTGCACACTGCCGCGCACGTCTACGCAGGACTGGCCGCCGCGGTGCTGATGAGTTAAACGGTTAAACACCATTTCGCCATCAGGCCCAGCAACCATGCGTTTCGCCGGTATTTTGAGTAGGATGCGCAGCCGACATCGTCCGGTACGCTAAACAAATTAAGCCCACTTTTGTCGTGGGCTATTGTTTGCTGCGCTAGGCTGGCAGCATGACTGTAGTTTCAGCAAGCAGCCAACACGAAGCTACGCCTTTCGGTCCAAGAACGACCGGGCGAAACTCACGAAGCGATACACGTCCGCGAAATTGGTCGCAATGCCCACCGACACGCGCACCGCGCCAACCGCGTCCTTGACCTTGCCCGACATCACAGTGATGAATTCTTCGAATGTCATGCGTTCCTCGCGCCGGAAGCAATCCGCCAGTTCTGCTTCAGTCAGGCCGTGCGCTTTTTCGCCCGCGCCCGGATTACAGAAACAGCCCGTCCGCAGCGAAATGTTTACGTCGTTGGCTTCGGCCTCCACGCGGCGATAGTCGAATAGGGTCCCGTCTGGGTCATAGAAGTTGATCGTGACCGTTCCGCCCCGCTGTTCCACATTCGCCGGGCCATAAAGGTGAATAAGCGGCGCGCCGTTGCTGTGATACAACGTCATCAGGTTCTTGATGAGCCAGTCGGTCAGGCACATGACGCGCTCGTGGATGGTATCAATGCCCACGCGGGCAATGTTCTTTAACCCGATCTCGACGGCGGGCAGGTTCAGGTAGTCGATGGTGCCGTCTTCGAAGCCGGCTTCGCCGTCCTCCAGGTAGTAGCCGTCGCCCTGCACAGACGCAATCGTAATCGTGCCGCCGGCAAACCAGGGACGGCGCAGCTTGCCGAGAGCGGCACGGCGTGCAATCAAGCAACCCACGCCCGTCGGATAACCAAATATTTTGTAGAAGGACAGTGACACAAAGTCCGGCTGCCAGCGCTGCAGATCAAGGCAGTTAGTCGGCGCGAACGCTGCTGCGTCGAGCAGCACATCCCACCCCTTATCCTGGGCAAACGCGATCCAGTCCAGATCGTGTTGAACTCCGGAGAAGTTCGACTGGGCGGGGTAGGAGAAAAGGTTATGGTGGTCTGGCTGCGCAGCATCCAGTAAGCCCATCAAGCGGTCGGCGTCGATGCGCAGTTCGGGCGGCAGCACCGGTGCATAAGTCACGGTGGCACCTTTGGCGCGCGCAAACTCACGAATGCCATTGACCGAGTTGTGGTTGTCGAATGTTAGCAGGTAGTGCCCACCTGGTCGGAACGGGTAGGATTCCCCCACAAGTTTGAGTGCGCCGCTGGCATTCTGGGTGAAGATAACGACATATTCGTCTGGCGAACCGTTAAAGTAGTCCAAGACATAGGCGTGCGCGTGCTCGACCAGTTCGGTGATGGCCATTGAGGTCGGGTTGCTGGAATGCGGGTTGCCGAAAACGCCGCGCCGCAGCATGTCCATGTGTGCGTTCAACTGGCTGTCGGCATACAATCCACCGCCGGTATAGTCGAGGTAGGCATGGCCCAGCTCGTCCAAACGGCTAAATTCGCGCGCGCGCAAATCTTCTACAGCTTCCACTTCAAACGCGGGGTAATCCTGTTGAAAGCAGACATGGGCAGCTTCAAATTCGACAGAGTTGAGCAGCATGTCGTGTGGCATCGTTGTCATCAAATTCCTTTTATGTTCAGGCTGTCGAGTTGACGCTCATTATAGCCTATGCACAAAAATCCGGCAGAAGTCATAGCAGCTTCTACCGGCCAGCACAATTTCTACTTCTATCTAATATCGAGTACAATGATCACCGCAGTTACATGTTCTTAAGCGTTCATGATGGTATTATTCTGCCACACGAAGGAGCAAACCCATGTCTGGTGATGACTTCAACCAGATGCTCAATGCACTCTGGTTAACCGATCAAATTCATTGGGACCTCGCCCTCTACTGGATTTTCCTGATCAACATTGTACTGCTCATGGTTCAACCAGAAGGCGCAGCCTTTGGTACTTTGCTAAGCATTCTGGTCATCATGGCCACCGTCATCGACAAAACTTATGCCTTCGGATACATGTTTGACCCTGGCTCTTATACGCCAGAAGAGTTCCACGCCGAGCGTTTTATTGGAACCTATCTGGTTCGAGCTACGATGTTTGTTGCCCCTCTGTCCATTGCCGGTTCAACGCGCAGCGGGGGGGTGCGTGGCGTGGCCATCCTGTCCGGTATCTCCGGGGGAGTCTACATGTTCACTCGCTGGTACTTTGACCAACAGGATGTCAGAGGCTCCGATGTCGGCCTGTTCCTGCACCCCGACATTCTGCCCCAGTCGCTGGGCATGTTCCTCTTGCTGGCGCGCGTTATACTGCGCAAACAGCATACAGCGCTGCGCCGCCAGCTACACCTGGGCACGATATACCGGGACATTCCAGTCGCAGTAGCGGGCAACTTTGCCGCGCACGACGTTGAAGTACAGGTCGCGCACCTGCTGCACGACCGGGCCCATCTCGCCGGTACCGACAGCCCGGTGATCAACTTCGGTGATGGCCACTACCTGCACCCCGGTGCCGCAGAAGAACGCCTCATCGGCCACGAAAAGCTCCGTGCGGTCGATTTCGCGCACCTCAACCGGCAGATTTAGTTCGTCCTGCATCAACTGGATCAAGGTACTGCGCGTTATCCCTTCCAGGATATTGGCATGAATCGGCGGGGTAATCACCACCCCGTCGCGCACCATAAAGAAGTTTTCGGCGCTGCCTTCGGCGATATGTCCGTTCTGGTTGAGCACCAGGGCCTCATCAAAGCCGGACAGCGCCGCATCGGTCTTGATCAGCGCCGAGTTGGCATATGCGCCCGTGATCTTGCCGCGCGCCGGGATCACGTTATCGTCAATTCGCCGCCAAGCCGAAAACGTCACGCGCGACCCGGTTTCGTTCTCGATGTAGCTGCCGAACGGCACAGCAAACATCGTGAAGTCGGCGTCCAGGTCGTGCAGGCGCACACCGATGCCTTCCGATGATTTGTAGATAAGTGGGCGAATGTAGATGTCCTGTTGGCGGTAGTTCTCTATGCGCAGCAGCTCGATCAAGATGTCCAGCATGGACTGTGCAGTATAGGGCAGGTCCATCAACAGAATCTTGCCCGAATTCAACACCCGGCGGAAGTGATCCAGCGGACGGAAAATGTATAGCTCTTCCTCTTCATCATTCCAATAGGCACGCACGCCGCCAAACGCGCCTGTCCCATAGTTCAACGCATGGGTCATCACGCTGACTTTAGCGTGTTCGATGGGGACAATCTCACCTTTGAAGTAAGCATATTTCGGACCGTTGTTAGCCACAGACCACTCCTGAATGAATAAGTTTAGACTTTGCCACTATTCTAAGGATGCTGCCGCGTTCTGCCAAAGGACCAATAGGAACCATGCAGCAGACCAATCCAGTTATGCCCCCGCAGCAGGCCGCCGGGGATCAATGAATTCGAGGTGATCGGTCGTCATCAGGCTCAGATCGCTGTAGACTCCGCGCCGGTATTCCGGCAGCAAAACCGCGATCTGGTACATCGCCTCTTGCGTCATGCGCTGGAGTTCATCGCGCGGAATGCGCTGGCGACCATCCGTCTTAAACCGAAAAGGTCGCCCGATCCGCACCTGAACCCGGGGCCGCCGCAAACGCTTGTAGGAGCTGGGGAAGTCGGGGGTGCCTTCCAGGCCAATCGGGACTACCACAGCATCCGCTTTGGCAGCCACATACGTCATGCCGCGTTTGGGTTCGGCCAGCTCTGTGTGCCGCGTACCTTCGGGCGCGATCAATACCGGGCGTTCCTGCCGCAGCAGTTCGATAGTGCTGGCCAGCGCCCTACGGTCCACTTCGCCGCGGCGGACCGGGTATACGCCCCACGAACGCGCAATAAAGCCAGACAGTGGGTTTTTGTAGTTTTCGATCTTGGACATCGGCACTACATAGCGCGAAGTGACCACGCCCGTGACCACAAATGGGTCAAGCGCACCGATGTGGTTCATGATCAACAACGTTGGCCCGCTGACGGGAATGTTTTCGCGGCCTTCAACCTGAACGCGGACCAGCAGCCCAAACCCCACCACACGCAGCAAACGGTGCAGAATGTGGCGGCGCAGCGTGTACTGGTCCTGGCGGTAGACCACGTCGTGAGCCGGTGAATGCACCGGCGCAGATGACGAACTCATGATAAACGAGCTAACTCCTTTTGATTAGGAAGATTGGATCAGGATAACTGCTTCAGCATACGTACTTCTTTGGGGGACAGGTGCCGCCACTCGCCCGGTTTCAGGTGCCCGATCTCCAGCCACTCAATTTTCGTTCGAATCAGGCGCTTGGGGGGATGCCCGAGTTGGGTAGCGACCCGGCGAATCTGGCGCTTGCGTCCTTCGCGCAGCACCACTTGCAACCAGGTGTCATCTCGTTTGTCGGACAACACGCGCACCTTCGCCGGGGCCGTGCGCTTATCGTCCAGCATCACACCGTTGCGCCATTCATCGAGCGTTTTGGGAGCAGGTTTGCCTTCCACCAGCACATGGTAGGTCTTGGTGTGCTGGTAACGCGGGTGCATCAACTGGTTGGCCAGATCGCCGTCGTTGGTCATTAAGATCAGGCCTTCGCTTTCGGCGTCGAGGCGACCAACCGTATACAGGTGGCCATCATGCGGCACCAGGTCGCGCACGATGGGGCGCTTTTCGTAGGGCTGGCGCTTATTGGTACACACCACACCACGCGGCTTGTGCAGCAGGATATACACCAGGTCGGGGTTGGCTTTGAGCGGTTTGCCGTCCACCACGACAACATCGTGCGCAAGGTCGGCTTTGTCCCCTAGCTGGGCCACCTGGCCATTGACGGTCACGCGCCCGGCCCGGATCAGGTCTTCGGCAGCGCGGCGGGACGTGATCCCGGCCTGCGATATCAGCTTTTGTAAACGTTCGGCCACAAGCAACTTACCCGGTATAGCGCACAACCATCAAGGTCGTGTCATCAAACGGCGGGGCACTGCCCATGAACTCGATCACCGAGTCGGTGATCTGCTGCTCAATTTCTTCGGCAGACAGGTGAGCAGCACGGCGTACCACCTCGACCAGCCGCTCTTCTCCATACGGCTCACCCTGGATGTTCTCGGCTTCCGTCAATCCATCGGTATAGAGCACCAGCACGTCGCCCGGTTCAAGCTGGTATTCGACCGCTTCGACCGGCAAGTCCTCAAACCAACCCAGTGGACGTCCGCCGCGCGGCAGAAACTCGTATTCATCGTGGGTTGGGCTGTAAAGCAGTGGTTGGTTGTGCCCGGCATTGACCCCCACCAGGCGACCGTCTTCGTAGACAATCGCGTAGTAGATGGTCACGAACATACCGGATTCGGTTTCGTTCAGGATGGTGATGTTGCCCAGTTGCAGCGCTTCTTCCGGGGAGTCTGCCGCGATCACGCTACCACGCATAAAACCGCTGACGATGGCCATGAAGATCGCCGCCGGTGCCCCTTTGTCGGAAACATCCGCCATCATCAGGCCCAGGCCACCATCGGGCAGCACGAAACAGTCGTAAAAGTCGCCCGCCACTTCGCGCGCTGAACGCCATTCCGCCGCCACCTCGAACCCCGGAATGGTTGGCAGGTCGCTGGGCAGCAGGCCGCGCTGAATATCGTGCGCCATCTGCAGCTCTTTTTCCATGCGCCCTTTTTCCACCGCCACACGGTACAGCCGCGCGTTCTCGATAGCTGCCCCGGCCTGGCTGGCAAAAGCAGCCACCAGTTGGCGGTGGTCTTCGTTGAACATACCAACATGCAGCCGGTTATCGACGTATACCAATCCAATCAATCGATCCTTGACCATAATCGGCACGCATAAAATCGAGCGCAACCCCAGCACCATGATGCTTTCGCCGAGGGCAAAGCGCTGGTCATACTGGGCGTTGTCGGTCAGGAGCGCTCGGCGTTTCTGCTCAACTTCGCGGATGATGGTAGTACTCACTTGAAATTCTGGCGACTCCAGATCACTGCGATCAATTCCGCGCGCCACCTTAAAGGCCAGTTCGCCCCCTTCGCGCAGCATCAAGAAGCCGCGTTCGGCCCCGGTGACCTCGATCACACGGTCCATCACGTTTTCGAGCACTTCGTCCAGGTCCAGCGTCGAGTTGAGCGTGCGCGTGATCTCATACAGCGTGGCAAGGTGTTCTATATTAGGCGTTGATCCGGTCTGCCGTATTTCGCTCATGATTGTCTATGTGTCCTGGTTACCGTAAAGGAGTGTATCGCATTATAGCATTCCGGCTGGCACTTTGCACACCAGACGCTATCATAGGGTGCGATACCAAACTTGCTCTCAGGAGACATTGCATGAACCCCTATGAATTTATTGAAGCAAATCACAACCAGTTTTTGGAAGACTTAAAAGACTGGCTACGCATCCCCAGCATCAGCACGCTATCGGAACACAATGCTGACGTGCGGAAGGCTGCGGACTGGATCAAGGCGCACCTGGACAGCATCGGCCTGACGCGCACCGAAATCTTCGAGACGCCCGGACACCCGCTGGTGTATGGCGAGTGGCTGGGCGCAGGTAATGCTCCAACGGTGCTGATCTATGGCCACTACGACGTCCAACCGGCTGATGATGACGAAGGGCTGTGGCAGAGTGACCCGTTTGAGCCGGTGGTGCGCGATGGCAACCTGTATGCGCGCGGGGCAACCGACGACAAAGGCCAGACATTCACCCAGGTCAAAGCCATTCACAGCCTGTTGCAAAGCGGCCAGATGCCGGTCAATGTCAAGTTCATCCTGGAAGGTGAGGAAGAATCCGGCTCGAACCACATCCACACCTTTGTAAACGAGCACCCCGATCTGCTCGCCACGGACGTCGTCGTAGTCTCGGACACCAGTTTCCATGCCCCTGACCAACCGTCAATCGTCTATGGCCTGCGCGGGATCACGTATCTGGAAATCGAAGTGCGCGGACCAGCCCAGGACCTGCACTCCGGTATGTACGGCGGCATTGTGCACAATCCAGCTCAGGCCCTGGTCGAGATTCTCGCTGCACTGCACGACGCCGACGGGCGGGTTACCGTACCGGGCTTTTACGACAAAGTCCGCCCCCTCGCGACAGATGAACGAGCGGAACTGGCTAAAACGCCGTTTCCGCCGGAACGCCTGGAACGGGAAACCGGCCTCAAGACACCTTGGGGCGAACCCGGCTACGAGCTGCACGAACGGCTGGGCGCGCGGCCTACACTGGAGATCAACGGCATCATCGGCGGCAGGACCGGCGAGGGAGCCAAGACAGTATTACCTGCCAGGGCGCTGGCCAAAGTGAGCTGCCGCCTCGTGCCGGACCAGGACCCCAAGGAGATCGAAGCCCTGATCGCGCAGCATGTGGCCAGTATCACACCGGAGACAGTGACCAGCGAGGTACGCGTGCTGCATCGTGGCAAGTGGGCCATCGTCGAGCAGGATTCACCCTTTATGCAAGCGGCGGCACGCGCGTTCGAGTTGGGTTTCGGCAAGCGCCCGGTCTTCACTCGCGAAGGTGGCTCGATCCCGATTGTGGGCACCTTCCAGGACCAGCTTAACGCCCCGGTCATCTTGATGGGCTTTGGGCTGCCGGACGATAACCTGCACGGCCCCAACGAAAAATATGCCCTGGAAAACTTCCGCAAGGGGATGCAGACCGCGATCAGGTTCTACGAGGGAATCAGCACACTGAAGTAAATTCGCGGTTCACGACAGCGCTTACCACAACACAAAACGGTAGCCCGTAGAATATGCGGTGCTACCGTTTTGGTCTAGAGGCGACGGTGGGAATCGAACCCACGATGAGGGTTTTGCAGACCCTTGCCTTACCACTTGGCGACGTCGCCCTGAGGTGTAGAAAGTATACACAAAGCCTCTACCCTTGACAAGGCTTTTTGCGGTAACACTCACCGAATCAAAAACCTGGAGCAATGCCTGCTATTCTGCTCCAGGTTTGTTCTTCACAGGTAGCAGTTCATTTAGCTAGCTCAGGTAATCGCGCAGGTTGTGGGCCAGCCGAGGATGGCGTAAACGACGCAGCGCCTCTTTTTCCAGTTGGCGAATACGCTCGCGGCTGAGGCCAAACTTGTTGGCGATCTCTTCGAGCGTGTGTGGTTCGCCGCCGCCTAGCCCAAACCGCAAACGCAGAATATGACTCTGCCGCGGAGTGAGTTCGCTTAAGACTTCTTCGATGGTTTCTTGCAGCAGATGCTGGGTGGCCGATTCCACCGGGCTGGGCGAGTCCTGGTCCTCGATAAAATCCCCAAATTCGCTATCGCCATCGTCACCCACTGGACGTTCCAGCGCAATCGCGTGCTGGCTGGCGTCCATCATGCCGCGCACGCTTTCGGGCGGGAGTTCCATCTCTTTAGCAATTTCTTCTGGGGTGGGGCGGTGGCCGAGGGTTTGTTCGAGGACTTGCGCGGTACGGTACATCTGGCGAATGCGTTCGGTCATGTGCAGCGGAATGCGAATCGTGCGCGTTTTTTGCGCCAGCGCGCGCGTGATCGCCTGGCGAATCCACCATGTCGCATACGTGCTGAAGCGGTTGCCGCGCTTATAATCATACTTGTCCACCGCGCGCATCAGGCCCACGTTGCCTTCCTGGATCAAATCGGGGAAGGGCAATCCCTGGCCCATGTAGCGTTTGGCAATGCTGACCACCAAACGGGTGTTGGCCCGCCCAAGGTGTTCGCGTGCGGCCTGCCCATCATACATCAGGCTTTGCAGCCACTCGTATTCACCCGAATAGACCGCGGTGTGCTTGAGCTTTTCGGTTGCCTCCCGTCCCAATTCGATGCGCTTGGCCAGCTCGATTTCTTCCTGGGCGGTCAGCAGGGGTTCTTGCGCCATCTGCCGGAAGTACAGACCCACCGGATCGTCCGCCGACACCGCATTTATATCGCCCACGCCGGGATCATGCGATTCTTCTTCGGCTTCGAATTCGCGGTTGCTAGTCTCCAGGTCATCATCTTCATGGACGGCTGTGCCCTGCCGCAGCTCAATGCCCAGCTCATCTAGCTCGTCCAAAACCGCTTCAATCGCGTTGACATCATCACTGTCTTCATCCAACAATTCAAGCACATCTTCAAATGTGACATAGCCCCGTTGATCGGCGCGGATCATCAATTCCTGTATCACGTGAGTACCGTTGCCTCCTGAGGTATCGCTGACCGGAACCATTTTTCTCTACCAATACACATCAATTCTTTATGCCGTTCAGCACCGCATCAGCCTTGAAAAAGGAGAACATTAAAAGATTATAGCATGGTTTAAAGTGGCACGGAACCCCTCATCACCAACCGCCTGAAGTAACATCTACAAACAAAATGGCATTCTTCCCAGGCGAGAATCTTAACACTACCAAACTGTTGTTATCGCAGTGACCCTCTCAGTGTATGCCAAGAATTTATCAAAGTCCAGCACTTTTTACAGTTTTCACGTTATGCTGGCCTTTAACCTGGCGTTTACGTCTCGGTTTTGGTCGGCTGGTCAGATAGGTCTTCGGGTGGTGGCCAGCCTTCCTGCGCAGGTTGGGCCAATCGCGGGTCTTGGGCCGCCAATTCGGACAACGGAACCCGCCAATAGAACGCGCGCGCCGGTGCCCGGTTGAGATACCACACCACGTACAGCGGCACCAGGATGATGCCCGGCAGATAGCAGTTCAGCAAAAAAGTACGCGAGGCTTCCTGTGCCTGCCCACCAAACACCGGGTCGATCTCGCTGGTCCAGGCGTCTATGACACGCCACAAGTTAAACAGCGTCGGCAGCAGAATCGCTCCGATCAACACGAAGCGTACCCAGGGCGGACGCCCCCACCAGGCCCAGATGCAGATCATCAGCACCACGCCACCATACAACGCCTGCAGCACTTTCCAGGTGCTGATGCTGACCCCACCTTGAATATAGGCCTCACCGGCGGTCGCTTCCAACTCTTGCAACAAATACACTTCCAGCAGAGGCAAAATCCCATACAGCACGCCGGTGGCGACCAGGGCCAGGGTGACGCCTAACGGACGATACACCCGGTCTGCGAGTGGAACGCGCGTTTTCTGTCGATCAAGCATAGATTCGTTTACCCCTCGGTTGGTGGCAGTGTGTGATCAGGCGGTTCATCGACGACGGTCGGCGCGTGTGGTGGCGTGGTTCCGGAAGGGGTGCGCGGTGGTGATACGGTTCCCGTTGGGTTTTGAGATGGCGTTGAGCCAGTTTGGGCCGGGTATCCCGGCGGTGTAACCGGATAGCCAGTCGGCGTGCCGGGCGGCGTGCCCGCTGGCGTACCAGTCGGCGTATAGGGTCCGGATGGCGTCTGGTAGACCGGCATGGTCGACGCGTATGTCTCACCCACCGGCGCGTCCGGGTCGTTCAGCAGCACCGACAGCACCAGGAACCCAAAACCGATGGCGATCAGAATGGCACACTCGATGAGTACTGGCCAGGTGAATTCGCTGATCACGAGACGCATCATCCCATTGCCCAGAATCTCGCCTACCAACTGGCCACCAGCCGCGAAGCCTTCTTCCACCTCGCCGCGCGACTCGACACGGATATCGTGGAAAATGAACGGCAAAAACATCAGCGGTATCAACGTGAACAAGCTGCCGATAACCAACGGCCAGCCCATCCACCGGAAAAACATCTTAGACGAGCGCACCGTCACAATTACCACCATCGACAGCAGCGAGGCCGGGATCAAGAACACCAGAACCAACAGCCTGCGCCACAACCGCACACTGGACCGAAACTGGCTCAACTCGGCCTGGGAAAACGTATCTTCAGGGATTTCCTCGCCTTCGCTCTCGGCAAACTTGCGCGTCTGGTTTTCCATCTCTTCGATAATGTCGAGTTCGTCGGGGAGTTCAGTCACTACCCGGTCACGGGCGTCATTCAGGCGATTCCCCAGGTCACCCTGCAATTCCGGGTCTGCTGGCAAACAGTAGGGGAACACCGTTGTCCTGGTTGGATCATCTACATACGCCTCGTACTGCTGCTCCTGGCTGGACGTGCAAGATGGCATGATGTTCATCAGGCGGAAGACCGGATCCTCCATAGGATCACGGGCGGAATCATGCGCCAGACGCTCCCGCACTTCGGCGGTATGAAAAACGAGCACTAGCTCGTTTTCTTCACCATCCAACCAACTGAAGAAATTGTCCAGGTTGGTTTCAACTTCGGCCTTTACCCACGACGCCGGGACCACATCGCGCGCGATCACTTCCCACTCGTCATATTCTACCGACTCGATAGCCTGGACCAGCGAGATTTCGCCTGGGGGCAATTCTTCGTCTTCAACCACGTCCTCGACCAGCGCCGGCACTACTACCGGGATCAAATCCTGGTAGAAGCCTTCGTCAGTGAACAAGTCAGTGTAGGTGGCTTTGCTTAACGCAATGTATTGAGTGTTGAAGGTCCACATCGAGCAGGGGAAAAGCAGAACAAAAACTGCAGCTAACCCAAACCCAGCCAGTTTGCCTAAACAACGCATAACGGTCCCCTGTCTAAAAGCCCTGTGTAGCACGCCAGTTCGAAATATCTTCGGCGTGTTCTTCTTCGTGCCAGATCGCGTTTTCGTCGATGAGGTACGATAATGGTTCACCTTCCATCCAGGGCCAGCGGCGATTATCGTCCAGTGTCCGGTCATCCAAATCTTCGACAGCCTGGATCAAGTGCTTATGCACACCCTCAAAATCCTCCCAGATATCGTCCACAGGACGTGCGGCACTCACACGATATTGATCGTCGTTCCACTCGTCGATGTCTTCTATTTCGACAATACGGGGTGGGGTGCGTTTGTGTTGCTCCAGGCGCGAGAGAGCGGTAACCAACTCGGCCTCCCAAGCAACCAGATGGGCTAGCACATCCTTCACCGACCAGATGCCAACCGCACCTACCTGCAGCATGTGATCATCGGTCAAGCCGTCGATAGCCTCCAATAACCTGGCTCGCGCCGTGCGCAAGTTTGCTATTACGTCCACTTTGGGCATGGCGTTTCTGTCGACCTTTCGTGACCGTCTGTCCTGAGCGCATTATAGCATCACGCGGGGTTTATGCTCAACACTCGAGTCGCCTGCCCCCTAAAGATTAGGGGATTATCACCAAAACCGGAAGTCGGGATGCAGAAAGTCTGCTATTATATCGCTCAGACGGCGGGAAAAGGAGGCTCAACTATGACATCCCACAAGTGGTATGCACTGGTTAAAGAAGATGTCCTGCAACACCTGGCGACGGACCAGGAAGCAGGTTTAGGCACAGCAGAAGTTGCCCAACGGCGGGCTCAACACGGCGCAAACGAACTGCCCCGTGAAGGCGGGACATCAGTCTGGCAACTGCTCATCAGCCAGTTTACGAGCGTGATGGTGCTGGTCTTGATCGCGGCAGCCATCGTTTCGATCTTTATCGGCGACTCTAAAGACGCCATCGTGATTATGGCCATTGTGGTGCTGAACGCGGCTCTGGGCTTCTTCCAGGAGTACCAGGCGGAACAGGCACTGGTCGCATTAGGCGAAATGCAAACGCCCCTGGTGCGGGTGCGGCGCGGGGGCCACGTGCAAGAAGTCAGCGCAGTGGACTTGGTGCCAGGCGACATTGTGCTGCTCGAAGCTGGAGATCGCATTCCAGCGGATGGACGGTTGGTCGAAGGCGCGAATCTCCAGGTTGATGAGTCGGCGCTGACCGGCGAGTCCATTGATACCCAGAAAGAAGTTGCCGCCCTGGAAGACAGCGACCCGCCCCCGGCTATCGCCGACCGGCACAACATGCTCTATATGGGCACAGCGGTGACGTATGGGCGCGGCGTGTTTGTCGTGACCGAAACGGGCCTCAACACCCAGTTGGGCAACATTGCGGCGCTGCTGCAAAATGTCGAAGAGGGACGCACCCCACTGCAAGAACGGCTGGAACGGGTGGGATTTGTGCTGGCGGCGGCGGCGCTGGCTGTGTGTGTCATGGTGTTCTTGATCGGTATCGCACGTGGGGAAGACAGCGAAGAGATGCTGCTGACCGCGATCAGCCTGGCGGTGGCCGCCATTCCCGAAGGGTTGCCCGCCGTGATTACGATTGCGCTGGCACTTGGTGCTCGGCGCATGATCCAGCGGCGTGCCCTGATTCGCAAGCTGCCCGCCGTTGAGACGTTGGGGTCAGTCTCGGTCATCTGCTCCGACAAGACCGGTACCCTGACACGCAACGAAATGACGGTCACCAAAATCGCACTGCCGGGCCGGGACGATGTCCTGGTGAGCGGTGTGGGCTACCAGCCGGTGGGCAAATTCTACGAGGGCGAAGACCAGAAGATCAAGCTCAACCCGGTCAACGACGATGTCCTGTCGCGCATCATCAAGGCGTCGGCGCTCAACACCGACGCTTTTCTGGAACAGGCGAACGAGGACTCGCCCTGGCAGGTAGTGGGCGATACAACCGAAGGCGCGCTGCTGGTGTTGGCGGGCAAAGCCGGGTGGAGCCGTTCCACGCTGGAAGACGATCTGCCGCGCGTGGGGGAACTGCCGTTTTCTTCCGAGCGCAAAGCCATGACGACCATTCACCAGCCGGTGGGACGCTTCGCCTCCCGGCTGTTTGAAGGTGCAACTTACGTCTCGTTTACCAAAGGCGCACCCGACCAGTTGTTGGGCTGGGCGTCGCAGGAAACCATGCCCAATGGCCCGGTGTCACTCACCTCAGAACGTATTGCCGCCTGGGAACAACAGATCGACCGCATGGCCGGCGAAGGGCTGCGCGTGATCGGCGTGGGATATCGCGCGTTGGAGGCCGTTCCGGAGACTTTGGAACCTGAAACGCTCGAACGGGACCTGAC
>JAADYV010000246.1 GCA_010092855.1 Chloroflexota bacterium
GTGACAGACGCGCTCCAGCGAGCCATCCTGCTGGTCTACGTCTTCGCACACTTCCCGGCTGCCCACCTCGACGCGCTCCGATCCGCTCTGACGTTCGGTGCAGTCTTCGCCGTAGGCATCGCTCGGCATAGCGTCTTGCCAGTCTTCTCCCTGCACGGGGCCAAAGGCTTCGATCTCGATCACGCGCTCCCACGTCATGTCGCTGACCTCGCCCTGGACCGTGCGGCGGTAGGTGATGGCGAACACGATCCCGCCGATGATGACCAGCGCCAGCGCGATCAGGCCGCCGATCAGCAGGTGGGTGCGCGTCAGACCCAGGAAAACGGGTTGGGGTGGGGAAGCGGGGGTGCTGGTGGTGGGGGACACGATTCCGGCCTGGACGGATTCCGCGCCCGCGTCCTGTTGCAGCTCAGCGGCACCCGTGTCTGGGACGGCGCGCTGGCCATGTGAAGGCGCGATCTCGCCGGTGGCCAGGTCTGCGCCGCATTCGGTGCAGTAGGTGTTGGCCGCACTGTTGGGCTGCTGGCAGGCCGGGCAAACCTTGTCTGCGCCCACGTACTGGTGATCGTGCAGCGCGACCATGTCTTCCTCGGCGGGAAAGTAGCGTTGGGAGGGGTCCTGGGCTGCGCCGCAGTTGGGGCAGTGGCGGTGGGTCACGCCCAGCAGCTTTGGCGTGCCGCAGAACCGGCAGTCCCACAGCATCTCGTAGATGCCTGCGCCGTGTCGTTCGCCGGGCGGCGGTTGTGTGTCAGTCATCGTATTCTCCGGTAAGTGTGTTAGCAGGTCAGCGGTCAGCACGTCAGCTTAAAGCCGGTCGGAACAGCCTGGACCATGTCTTGAATGCACCAGGCCTTCCGTGGGTAAAACGGCGCGTTCTTCCTCATGTCTGAAATGCTGGCCGCTGACGGCAAATGGCTGTCGGGCTGATTCGTTATTCGCCCCAGAAGCCGGCGTCGTCATCGTCGCCAGTATCCGTGTTCGCATCGGTGTCCGCCGCGTCGTCATCGCCCCAGAAGCCGGCGTCAGCATCATCAGCGGCGTCATCCGCGGTGTCACCTTCGCCCCAGAAGTCTGCATCGTCGCTCGCTGCTGGCCCGTCAGAATCAAACACAAACGGCAGCGGGGTGTTCTCGACGCGCAGCGGCCCCACGACGGCGAACCGTCGCGCGCCGTTGGCCAACGTCACGGTCAGGCGCAGCTCGTACAACCCATCTGGCACGGCGGTTGTGTCCCAGGTGCCGATGGTCTCGCGCTGGCGGGGATCGCTGTGCAGCGGCGTGACCGGGTACCAGAAAGCGCTTTCTCTGGCCTGGAGCGTGGCATCCAACGGGCGGCACTCCAGGAAAAAGCCCGTCATCTCCGGCACATTGGCCGCGCCATAAACGGGCACGTCGCCCGCCAGGGTATAGACCGGTGGAGGCCAGGAAATGTGCAAGTCGGGGTTGATTTCGTCGCCGCCCTGAGCCGCGCCCGGCAGCGCGCCACCCAGCATAGCGAAGGCGAACAGAAAGACGAGGGTGGTGATCATCCGGTGCTTCATCGTGTAAGGTCTCCTCAGTGGTCAGAAAAGCGTGTTGGTGACCGCGCGCCAGCATCATATATAGCGCGGCGCGTGGATTTGTCAAGCGGAGTGAGGGCGCAGGACGGCAAACTGTTTGCCCTGTGGGCTGACCAGCTGACCGCTCGTCCGGATTTGTCAAGCAGGCAAAAACTCGTATACTGCATGAATGAAGCCTTAACCAATACAGGAGAATGTGTCGTCATGCGTCGAATGGTTTTGATTGTTTGTATCGTTGTTGTTGCGCTGGTCGGGCTGCCGGGGCAGTTCAAGCACGCGGACAGCGCCCAGGGTAACGGGTATTTCACGCTCACGCTGCTGAATCACGAGATCACCACCTCCCACGACATGAACGGGGACGAGATTTTTATCGTGGGCACCGTTGTCTACCTGGATCACAGCGGGGTAGAGCAGGTATGCACCTTCCAGACCGACCAACTGTCCAACAACAAGCGCAGTGGCACGATTACCATCAATGCGTCCAACAGCCATCCCTGCGGCAGCGTGCCCGTCAGCGGCGACGGCGTGCTGGTGCACCTGGAGGTGTGGGACAACGATGATTGGGACCCGGTCGTCAAAGAAGCTGTTTCCGGGCTGAGCGGTGAGGCTTTGGAATGGGGATCGGGCGCATTGTTAGCCATGTACGGAGCAGACCCCACGTCGATGGAGGGTACCGGCGAAGTCTGGGCCTACGGGGTTGAAAACCTGATTGGCTTTTTCGAACAGGCGGACCGCATCTATGAGGTGACGCTCTACTATCCGGCACCTGCCACCGCCACCAGCCAGAGCACGGTCACCACCACCGTTGGCTGCCGCGCAGTGGGTAGCTGGCCATTTTATTCGCCGCAGTTGTTTGTGGAAAGCGAAGGCAGCAGACCGGGGCCGCAGTTGGCCGACAGTCGCCTGCCGCTGGTTTGGAAACAGCAGGCGACCACCTTCCGCGCCACCTTCTCGCCCAGGCCGCTGGCGTCATAGCGGTGTGCGGATGTGCACCGTCGGGCCGGGGGAACAGCGCGATCCTCTGGCCCGGCGCGTGGCTAGACCAGGTTGTTTTGCCGGAAGGCTGACCGCTGCCTGACACCCTCTACTGGCGACAGACGCCCCTTGCAGGACGCTCTCCTGGCGCGAAGCGCGAAACTGGCACCAGGCCGTTGGCGTAGTATCTTGTAGAACCTAGCGTGCGACGCACGGCACAGACTGTGCCAGGAGGAGCTAAAGCTATGCGTGTTCTGATCGTTTCCGCCAACACCCTGCCCGCCTCACCGGCAGGACCAGCCTACATTGCCGGGGCGGCGCTCCAGGCCGGTCATGAGGTCGCGGTGTTTGAGTGCCTGTTCGCCCAGGACCTGGAAACCGAGTTAACCGTGATGCTGGCGGATTTCTGCCCCGACGTGGTCGGCATCTCGATCCGGCTTGTCAACGGCAAAGTTGTCACGAATGTCCGCGACCCCTGGTCAATCGAACGCTTCGATATGCGACCCCTTGTGCGGCAAATCACGGACAACGTGCGCGACATGCTGCCGGGCGCGGCCATTGTCCTCGGCGGCCCCGGCTTCAACTATTTCGGTGCGGACTGGCTGGACTACCTGGGGCTGGATTACGGCATTCGGGGCGAAGGAGAATACAGTTTCCCGCTCTTTCTGGAGAAGCTGGCGCGGGCCGAAGCTGTAAACGAGGTACCTGGCTGCATCTATCGCCACAACGGTGGTTTCCGCGATGTGCCGCGCGAGTATCGCGACGATCTGGATGCCACAGCTTTTCCCGCCTACCAGCTTTTTGATCTGGCGCAGTATGAAGAACGCGGCATCTCCCCCGGCATTTCGTCCAAACGGGGCTGTGCGTTGGGCTGCACGTTTTGCCCCTACGCCACCATCGAAGGCACCCGCTACCGTGTCAAATCCCCGGCGCGTGTGGTCGACGAGATCGAGCACATTTTTAATGTCCGCCCGCCGCGCATGGTAAACTTCTGCGACAACAGCTTCAACATCCCGGTCCGGCATGGCAGGGCGATCTGCCAGGAGATCATCGCTCGTGACAAAGACCTGCGCTGGGGAACTGGGGCCCTGAAACCCATCAACGTGACGCCGGAGTTTGTGCAGTTGATGCAGGATTCCGGCTGCCAGTATGTCGGGTTGTCGGTCGAATCGGCCTCGCCTGCCATGCTGCAGAACATGCATCGCGGCTACCGGGTGCAGCAGGTCCGCCATGCGCTGGATGCCCTCTACGCCTCCGATCTGCCGTTCGGGGTGTCGTTGATGCTGGGTGCGCCCGGTGAAACGCCGGACACCATCGCTGAGACTTTCGACGTGATCGACAGCTACCCGCTGCCACCAAGCGGAGTCTGGGTGACGGTTGGCATCAACCTGTGGAGCGAGCACCAGCAAATTCTGAACGATGCACGCCAGGCCGGGCAGTTGACCGATGATCGCCAGCTTTTCGAGGGCGTGGACTACCTGTCACCCGCGCTGCCGGAAGCCTATGTGCGGGACCTGGTAAACGAACTCGCAGCCCGCGACGGCTACACGGTCCAGGTCAACAAGGCCCATGGCAGCCACACGTAATCGGGGGACACCGGGCAGCGATGTGGCGTTGATGGGGCACGTATGAGTAGTTGTTGGACCGGGGGCCTCGTGCGGGGTGCAGCGGTGCTCCACTCCGTTCCGGACCGGCGCAGGACCACCGGCCGGTCTGCGCGGTCCTCCAGCTCCGCTGCGCACCGCTGCCGGTCGTGCACTGCACCCGCGCGGCGCGGCACGGCACGCAGGACTGCGCAAACGCGCTTTTCGTTTGCGACAGTCCGCAGTGGAGTAGAGCGCTGCGCGGAAGCCGGTCCCGGAAATAACATACACCCGGCTGTCCGAGCCGAATCCCGCAAACGCCCCAAGCGTACTATAATTGGTAGTGTTAACCAGGCTCATGAGGAGCGAGCGGTGCACTACAAGACGGGCTACGTCGAGGTGAATGGGGCGCAGATTCGGTATGAGCGGGCCGGGGAAGGCCCGACTGTGATTCTGCTGCACGCCGGGCTGGTGGACCGGCATATGTGGCTGTCCCAGTTCGAGGTGTTCAAAACCTACTACGACGTGGTGTGTTATGATGCGCGTGGGTTTGGCGCAACGACCAGCGCCAACGACGTGACCTATTCCCACTGTGGCGACCTGCTGGGCGTGATGGATGCGCTGAAGATTCAGCGGGCAGCATTGGTGGGCCTGTCGTTGGGCGGCAAGACGGCCATCGACTTCACGGTGGAAAACCCGACCCGCGTATCGGCGCTGGTGCCGGTGTGCGCGGCGCTGAGTGGATTTCAGCTCAATTCGGAGGTACTCAAAGGCTTCCGGGCGCAATTCGAGGCGGCCCAGAACCGGGGCGACGTGGCCGCCCAGATCGAGATTTTGCTGCGGGTGTGGGTCGATGGCCCGGAACGTACCCCCGACCATGTGCCCGCCGATGTCCGCTACCAGGTGCAGGTGATGCACGTGCAGCTCAAGGCCAAGCAAGCCCGCGAAGGCCAGGTATCCCCGCCGCAGGAGATCGACCCGCCCGCCTTCCAACGCCTGGCTGGGATCACCGCACCCACGCTGATTATCCAGGGCGATATGGATATGCCTGACGTGCTGGCCGTCTCCGAACTGCTGGAGCAGCACATCCCCTTCGCGCGTAAGGTGATGGTGCCCCACGCCGCGCACATGGTCAGCCTGGAATACCCCGCGCTGTTTAACCGGCTGGTGCTCGATTTCTTGCGCGAACACCTCGACAACCGGTGAACGCCTGGAATTGCCGGTTACCAGGGCTACTCACAATTCGCCGCCTACAAGCTGCCTACAATGCCGCGTACCACGTTGCGATTTCGGTGCCGATGGTGTCTGGGTGATCTTCCTGGACGAAGTGTAACCCCTTGCCCAGGTCGACGGCGGTTACGCGGGGCATGTGCTTCAGGCACCATTCGCGCGTGTCCTGGGTGATCACTGCGCCGGGCGTGGCGTAGAAAAACAGCTTGGGCAGCTCCGTTTCTGTCAACCATTGGCTATAGGCGCTGATGATCTGGTTCGTGTCGGCGGGCAGGCCGTCGAAGGGCACCTCGCGCGGCCACTGCAAGACCGGTTTGCGGCTGGTGATGGTGGGGAAGGGGGCGCGGTAGTGCTGCAGGGTCGCCCGGTCCAGCTTGCGGACGACTGCACCCGGCAGCATCCCGTTCACAAACATATTCAGCACATTCACCAGGAACCAGCCCACGCCCGGCGTGCGCATCATTCTGAACGCCAGCCGGAACTGAGTCGGGACCTGGCTCCAGGAAAAGGGGCGCACGATGGCTTCCATAAACACTAGCGCCTTGATGTTTTCCGGGTGGCGGTGCGCGTAGTAAAAGCCCAGGCCCGATCCCCAGTCGTGCAGCACCAGCGTGATATTCTGCAACTGCATTTCCTCGACAAAGCCCTCAATGTAGCGCGCATGATCAGCGAAGCGGTACGCTAGGTCTGGCTTGTCGGACTGGCCCATGCCGATCAGGTCGGGCGCGATGCAGCGTCCGTGCGGCGCGACATGCGGAATGACGTTGCGCCACAGGTAGGACGACGTCGGGTTGCCGTGCAGGAACAGGATCGGGTCGCCGGAACCGGTTTCGACATAGTGCATCCGGGAGCCGTGCACCTCGACATACTGCGACTCAAACGGGAATTCGGACGAGATGGGCGTCATGCGACTGGCCTCCTGGCAGGTGGGTGACTGGTGTGCAGAATGTAGGCATTTTCCCGCCCGGTTAGCAACTGGTGCATTACCCACAGGCCAGGTTATGCCGGGTTTGTGGGTGACAGGGCCGGCCACGACCGAAGACACAGGAGTCGCTTCAGCAGACTTTCTTTCTATGCAGCCGCATGTCTATGCAGCCGCATGGCTTTGAGCCTGCGGCGGCTGGGGCGCACTGCTTTCCGAATCAGAGAGAACAAGTCGGACAGCAAGATGTGGGGGATGCATAGGGTTAGCAACCGGTGCGCGCGCAACACGGCGCTTACAAACCCGCCCAGTTTGCCCGGATGTGCGGGACAGGGTAGGATGACCGTGGCGATTAAATTACCCACCAGGGAGGACCTCACCCATGTCTCCACAGGTCAAGATTTTATGGATTTACCGGCGCACCGGACGCGGCGGAACCGAAGAAGGCGAACGTGATATCAGCGCGCTCCTGGCCGATGGCTGGTATATCGTGTCGGCCAGCACCACCGTCGCCAACGACAATATCCCGATTCTGTGCGTGATTCTGCAACACGACGGGTTTTCCCCGGATGAGGACTACGACTATGAGCCGGATATCGAGTAGGGAACAGGAAACATGAACAAGCTGCGGTATACGCGACTCTGGATTGTACTCTGTCTGGGAGCGCTCTTTGTGCTGGCGCTGCCACTGGGAACAGGAAGTGCGCCCGCGCAGCCAGCATTGGCGCAAGGCTTCCCGACCGACTTTTCAGCACCACAGGTGTGGAGCGACTACTTCTGCCTGGATGGTATGACGTGCATGACCGGGGATGTGAATGGCGACGGCATGGACGACCTGATCGCGTTCGGGCGCTCGACTGATCCAAACGGGATATGGGTGGCGTTGTCGCAGGGCAGCCAGTTTGCGCCCTACCAACAGTGGTACGCCCAGTATTGCGCCGCCGCTGCGCAGTGTTTGGTGGGGGATGTTGACGGCGACGGGCGCGACGACCTGATCATCTTCCAGCGGTCGAACGATGGTCGGGTGTCGGTTGGCCTTTCGACGGGCAGTTCGTTCGCCAGTGTGACCACCTGGCACGACACATTCTGCTATGGGGAGGAAGAGTGCCGTGTGGGGGACCTCAACGGCGATGGCCTGGACGACATCTGGGCCTTTGTGCGCAGTACCAAGACCGACGACGGCGCGGGGGACGTATGGATCGCGACCTCCAATGGCAGCGCCTTCAACCCGGCGGAATTCTGGCATGACTCATTCTGTTATGGGACCGAAGTGTGCGCGGTAGACGACGTGGACGGCGATGGCCGCGACGATATGCTGGCGTTCATCCAGAGCGATGGCGGCCAAAACCCGTTGTGGGTTTCGCTCTCGACGGACCAGGGCGCGGGTGAGCAGATGGTGTGGTACGACAACTTCTGCGCCTACAATGCCTCGATTTGCACTACTGGCGACTTTGATGGCGATAGCCGCGCCGACGCGATCATCTTCCTGCGCGATGCTGCTCCGGGCATCATGGGCTATTCCCAGCGCCAGGGCCGCGTCGACGTGGCCACCTCCAACGGCGCGGCGTTCACCAGCTATGGCTCGCGCTTGATCCCGTTCTGCACCGGCCAGCAGGAGTGTGATACCGGCGACTTTGATGGCGATGGCCGCGACGATATCGTGGCCTTTGTGCGCGGGGCTGATCCGGTGGTGTGGGTGGCGCTGTCGGCGTTTGCGGGGGCTAGCGACGATCGCTTCAACCGGTCCGTGCGCATCGGCGACCTGGCCGAAGTGACCGAAGCCGGAAATAGCCTGTGGCTTCGTCCGGCACCCTCCTCCGACCTGGAAGGCATCATGCAACTGGGGACCGGGACCCTGGTTGATGTACTGGAAGGGCCGGTCATCAGCGAGGATATGCTGTGGTTCGAAGTGCAACTGCACAACAATGCCAGCGTCCGCGGGTGGTTCCCCGGCGAAAGCGCCACCGCGCGCTATCTGCGACCCGCCGCCTGGCGACCGTGATCGATCGGGATATCATTACTGGCTACACACAAACGGAGGGGGCTGGCCCCGCGCCAGTCCCCCTGACCCCACCTGAACCACATTGCGGACACCTGTCACGCGATGCGGCGCTTGGTGTACAAAACGAAATCGAAGATGGTCCCAGGCCTCCCCTTAACTATACGGCAGCCCCAGGTGGTAGACGTAGCGGCCAATGATGTTGGTACGCATGTAGTCGGTGATGGAACCAGCCTTTAACAGCCCCATGTATTCGTCCAGCGGCA
>JAADYV010000247.1 GCA_010092855.1 Chloroflexota bacterium
CTGGCAGCAGATTCCCGCGCGGCTGTACCTGGGGATCAGAAAACCCCGGCGCACGATCCTGGGTATGGAGCTGGCCGGCGACATCGAGGCGGTCGGCAAAAACGTGACCCTTTTTCAACCCGGTGACGCGGTCCTGGCCTCGACCTTCAGCGTGAATTTCGGCGGGTATGCCGAATACAAGTGTATGCCAGAGAACGGCAAGCTGGTCCGCAAACCGGCCAACTTGAGCTATGAGGAAGCCGCCGCGGTGCCCGGAGGGGGGATGACGGCCCTGGGCTGCCTGGAAAAAGGCAACATTCAACCCGGCCACCAGGTCCTGATCTACGGCGCTTCGGGCGCGGTGGGCACCAACGCGGTGCAGATCGCGCGGCACTTCGGGGCCGAAGTAACCGGCGTGTGCAGCACGACCAACCTGGAACTGGTCACCTCGCTGGGAGCCAGCCACGTCATCGATTACACGCAGGAAGACTTCACCGAACGCGGGGAGCGCTACGACGTGGTTTTTGACGCGGTCGGCAAGCTGCCCCCGGCCAAAGGCAAATCGGTGCTCAAACCAGGTGGCACGTACATCAACGTGCACAAGGACTCCGGCAGCAGCGAAAGAATCGAAGACCTGCGTTTCGTCACGGACCTGATCGAAGCCGGGGAACTGCGCCCGGCCATCGACCGCACCTACCCCTTCGAGCAGATCGTCGAGGCGCACCGCTATGTCGAACAGGGCCACAAAAAAGGCAATGTCGCCATCACGGTGAGCTAGCGCGACACACGAGGAGAGAATGATGACCAGGGCAGAGAAGTTCTGGGACCGGATCGCCGATAGCTACGACCAAACGGAAGACCGTTTTGAAACGCTGCACGTCCAGGCGATGGAGCACACGAAAAAACACCTCCAGGCCGGTCACGTCGTCCTGGATTACGGCTGCGCAACCGGTGGAAAAGCCTTCGAACTGGCCGGGCATGTGCAGCACATCCAGGGCATCGACATCTCGTCGAACATGATCGCAGGCGCACAGCGAAACGCCGCCGCGCGCAACATCCAGAACGTCACCTTCGCGCAGGCCACGCTGTTTGATGAGCGCTACGCAGACGAGTCGTTTGACGTGGTCATGGCGTTTAACATCCTGCACGTCTTGCCCGACGCGCGGCAGGCGCTGCGCCGCATCGCCGAATTGCTCAAGCCGGGCGGGTTGTTCATCTCGACCACACCGTGCCTGCGGGAGAAACAGGCGCTGGCCTCGCGCCTCCAGTTGTCGGTCTATCTCGCCCTCATCGTTGTCCGGCTGGTGCCCAATATCCTGACGCGCTTCACGTTTGCGGATGTCGATGCGTTGTTCGCGGGTGGGAGTCTGCAAGTCATTGAGACCAGGGTCTTCTATCACCAGGTATCCAGCTACTTTGTCGTCGCCCAAAAAATCCAGGGCACAGAAAATCTAGCGCACAACGCGCATTAACCTCGGAGGAAACATGATTTCAGTCAAAAATGCCCCCCGGCTGTTGGGCGCAGCGTTCCTGCTGGTCATCCTCACCAGCCTGGCCAGCGGCATTCTGCATTCATCGGCAGTCGAGTCGGAAGACATCGCCGACATCCTGGTGGAGATTGAGGACAACGAGGCGTTGTACCGGATCAGCATCGTGGCGGAACTGGCCAACGCCGCCGCTATCCTGGTCCTGGCCATGCTGCTGTACACCGTCCTGAACGGGCAGAACAAGATCATCGCGCGGGTGGCGCTGGGCTGGTGGCTGGCCGAAGGCATTACGCTGGCGGTCAGCAAGCTGGGGGCCTTTGCCCTGATCCCGCTCAGCCAGGATTTTGTGAGCGCGGGCACGCCGGACGGCGCCTACTTCCAGGCGGTTGGCGAAGCGCTATATGAGGGCCTGGACCGCAAGGGCTACACGCTGCACATGCTGTTCTACTGCCTCGGCGGAATCGGCTGGTACTACCTGTTTTTCCAATCGCGGTTTGTGCCCCGCCCGATAGCGATCCTGGGCCTGGTCGCCGCGCCCGTCGGCCTGGTGGGGATCGTGGCCGAAATGCTGGGCACGGACGTTTCGATTGCCGTCTACCTGCCCATCGGTGTGTTTGAGCTGGCCATTGGATTCTGGCTATTGTTCCGGGGTGTACCGGATACACCAGCGACGCCAGCAACACCCGCTTCACCCGCAACCGGCTAATCGTAGACATCGACCAGAACAGTCCAATATAGCAACCCTTTTATCAGGCATTCACGGAGAAAAGCAATGAAAGCAGCGGTCTGCACCAAATATGGACCACCGGACGTGGTTCAAATCCAGGACGTGGCAAAGCCCACGCCGAAGGACGATCAAGTCCTGGTCAAAATCCACGCGACAACGGTGACCTCCGGCGACAGTCGCATTCGTGGTCTCAATGTCCCCGCCGGGTTCGGGCCGATCACCCGCCTGATGTTTGGCTTCCGCAAACCGCGCAACCCGATCCTGGGCACCGAGCTATCCGGTGAAATCGAAGCGGTTGGCAAAGACGTCACCACGTTCAAAGTCGGAGACCAGGTGTTTGGGTCCAGCGGGTTTAGTTCAGGTGCTCATGCCGAGTACATCTGTCTGCGCGCAGCGGGAGGGCTGGCTCCCAAACCGGCCAACCTGTCGTTTGAGGAAGCCGCCGCGGTGTCTTTTGGGGGGACGACCGCGTTGTACTACCTCCGCGATTTGGGGAAAATCCAGCGCGGGCACAAGGTCCTGGTCGTTGGCGCATCGGGTTCAGTGGGAACCTCGACCGTCCAGTTCGCCAAACACTTCGGCGCGGAAGTCACCGGCGTGTGCAGCACGGCCAATGTCGAGCTGGTGAAATCGCTGGGGGCTGATCACGTCATTGATTACACCCAGGAAGACTTCACCCAAAACGGCCAGACGTATGACCTGATCGTGGACACGGTCGGCGTGGCACCGTTTTCGAAGTGCAAAGATTCGCTGGTGCCAAAAGGGAAACTGCTGCTGGTGGTCGCCGGGCTCCCACAGTTTGCCCAGGTGATGTGGACCTCCCTGTTCAGCAGCAAAAAAGTGGCCGCCGGCGTGGCCAGCGAAAAACCCGAAGACCTGCTGCTGATCAAGGAACTGCTGGAGGCGGGCACGCTCAAACCGGTCATTGACCGCACCTTCCCGCTGGACCAGATCGCCGCAGCGCACCGCTATGTCGACACCGGGCGCAAAAAGGGCAACGTCGTCATCACGGTGACCGGGACAAACGGACGCTGAGCGGCCTGTCTGGCTGTTGCCCCCAAGTCAGCTAGCGTGGGATTTCCAGGACAGTGCTGTATGGCGCATCACCGCCTTTGGCTCAAGGCGCTTCGCTGCTGAAAGCGCACAGGCTACAGACGACGAAAGCCGAGCTAAAGCGACTCTTTTTCCGCTGTTGCACACTCCCGTGTTTGGTAGGAGAGTGTTGGTACCTTCCAACGCCGGAATCGCTTCAGCAGACTTCGTGTCTATGTAGCTGCGCGGCTTTGAGCCCGCAGCGCGTGGAGCACAGCGCTCACTAGGTAGCGTTGACATTGTCGCCTGTGAATGGCGAAATTCTGAGTACCAATGTCAACACCGCCTAAGCAGGGATAGCTGATCGGGCAGGAAAATGTGGTTGTACATCGAAGCAACATGTAACGACTCCGCCGCCTAAAGACGACAGTCCACACCGCCGATCCTTATGGAGGAAGAACCATGACCAAAGAAAAACTCTTGACCAGACGCTGGAACAACCTGCTCACGCTGGGGCTGGGGCTGCCTGCGCTGGTGTACATCATTGTCGGGCTATCGTCCTCGGCGTTGTTGAGCCAGGGCGGTTTCATCGGGCTGATGCTGGTCGGGGCCGTGTATTGAGGCATCGTCGAGCAACATGCGGTCATGCGGTTCGCATGGCTCCGGGAAAACTCACCCAACGGTCTTTCGATCCAACCGAGCTTTGGGGGCCAGGTTGTTTTTGTGGCCTACAACATCGCCTTCTGGATTCCGATGGTGCTGGCCTTTACGAAGGTTATCGAATATGACACCGCTTTCCGGGCATTTTCCGGGGTGATCATCGTTCGAGCGGCCTTTAACCTGTATCGCAACAACGTCCTGCAACCAGAGCAGGCGATGTTCTTTCCCTTTCGGTCGCCCTAGCTGGACTCGTATAGAACTGAGGGCCGCACACGGTTTTTTGAGCTGCGGCCCCCAAATGGCGAAACCAGCAGCCAGATGAGGAACCAGTCATGCCGCCACGCGACGGTGTCATACCGGTACCACACCGAGACCAAAATGGCCGGTCACGTCGTGGCTCGAGGCCATATTGACATTTGCGCTCAAAATATCACCATTCACAGGCGGAATGCCAACACTACATGGTTTCTTGCTTTTAGCTGACACGCTGATGGCTGACATGCTGACTGCTATTTTCAGATGAGGAGGAGGCTTATGAAAGCAATGGTCTGCACCCGGTACGGACCGCCAGAGGTCTTGCAGCTCCAGGAGGTGGAAAAACCGGTTCCGAAGGGCAACGAAGTCCTGGTCAAAATCCACGCCACCACCGTCACGCCGTCGGACGTACTGCTGCGCAGCGGGGCGTTTCCACTCCTGATATGGCTCCCGGTCCGGATATGGTTGGGCTTCCGCAAGCCCCGCAACGACATCCTGGGCTATGAGCTGTCCGGGGAGATTGAGGCCATTGGCCAGGACGTGACGCTGTTCAAGGCCGGAGACCCGGTGTTTGGCGCGACCATGCAGCGCATGTCGTGCAGCGCCGAGTACATCTGCCTGCCGGAAAAAGCGGCCCTGGTCATCAAGCCGGACAACATGACATTTGAGGAAGCCGCCGCCTTCACTGATGGCGCAACAACGGCTTGGCACTTCCTCCACCGCGGCAACATCCAGCGCGGGCAAAAGGTGCTGATCAACGGTGCTTCGGGCAGCATCGGTACGTTTGCGGTCCAGATCGCCAAACACCTGGGCGCGGAAGTCACGGGCGTGTGCAGCACAACCAATGTCGAACTGGTACGGTCGCTGGGAGCCGACCAAGTCATTGATTACCGCCAGGAGGACTTCACCCAGAACGGCCAGACCTACGACGTCATCTTCGACGCGGTCAGCAAGAGTTCGTTCGCGCGCTGTAAGGACTCGCTCACCGAGAATGGACGCTACCTGCTCACGGATGCCGGGTGGCGGCACATGCTGCTCGTGCCCTGGACGACGCTGACCGGCGGCAAGCGCGTCATCTATTTCCTCTCTACGCGGAAGAAAAAAGCGCTCCTGCACCTCAAAGAACTGATCGAAGCGGGACACATCAAGTCCGTCATCGACCGGACCTACCCATTGGAACAACTCCCCGAAGCGCACCGCTATGTCGCCCAGGGCCACAAAAAGGGCAATGTCGTGATCACCATAACGGGCGAACATGCAGGGTAAGGCGCAACATTTTTCCCTCAATTGCGTAGATATGGGTA